>CAYWOZ010000162.1:0-7875 GCA_964458675.1 uncultured Saprospiraceae bacterium | reverse complement strand
GATAAGCAACGAAGTAGTTCGCGATGATAAATGGAATAAAAAATTTACAATTTTTGTTTACATCTTGAATGGGGTTAATAGAGGTGCCCTACTCTTAGAAGATGATGCCACTTCAAATGAAATGGCTAGAATCTGGTTTAATGTGCGTGATTTGCAAAAAGAAATCACTAAATCACTCTGAAGATTTTAATTTGATTAAATTTAAACTAGCGGACGAGCAGCGCGCTTTTAATCTAGAGATGAAACAAGCTCGCAAAACAGGCCATCCAAGAGGGCAGGACTGGTTTTGTCTGAATCATACAGAACGAGCATTTTCCTTGAAGCATCTAACTAATATAGAGGCTATAAATATAATCAAGTCGGAAGAGGAATAGCTAAAGGATAGTTCTGGCAATATCAAAAGTAAAAGTTAGTTACTAAGAATCTTGTTCCCAGTAGGGGGCAGGATTCTTTTTTGTAAAATTTTATTAGCCCAACCAACGGTTTTCCATGTTTTCGCGTCTTTAGAGTAATAGAGTTAACCTTTACTAAAAACGAAAACCATGAAAAATACTATGCCAACCGTAATAATGTTACTCTCCATGATCATCTTTTTGTCTATGATGATAACGCACACCCATCTTCAAAACATAGACACACATAAGAAACCGGAAGAAGCGCAAATCTCAATTGACAATTTCGGAGAAGAAATAGCTGATAAAGAACTAAAACGACCTATGGATTTTAGTATTCATCATTAAGATAATTGAATCGACCTGTTTTATTGGAAACTAATGAACAATATAATATGCCAAATTTCAAATACCTTGATTGAAAACACGATCTTCTAATAAACTAATTTAGTTTTTGCAAATCGAATTTCAAATTAAATACTAAAGCTTAATTATGGAACATTCAAAAAAATTAATTTCGCCTGAAAAAATAGTAAACTTCACTTTTTTAGCTATTCTGAATATTACAATCATCTCAATTTTAGGATACATGACTTTAGATTCTAACGCAAACCTAAATAGTAGAATAGGAGGCATTCTATTAAGTATTTTCATCCCGACTTACATTGTTCATCAAACAAAATCAATGAAAGGAATTGAAAGAATGATAAAATTCGGATTTGGAAGTATCGCTTATTTAATAACATCAATAATTGTTGTAGGATTTGTAATTTCATTCACAACTTGCTTGATTCCTTGTTTAGTTATTTCACTAGGAGTTTTATTCTATGGAGAGAGTTCAGCGGCTTAAGAAAGCATTTCCCTTGCAGCCTTATCAGGAAAAGAAGACTTATCGGCACAAAATGCTTATGCTAAAAGTAAATTAGCATTGACAATGTGGAGTTTTCATTTGAGTAAATCATTAGAAAATTTTGCAGTGATTTCAGTCAACCCAGGTTCTCTTTTAAACACTAAAATGGTTCAAGAAGCCTATGGAAGATTTTGGTCTCCTGTTGATAAAGGCGCGGACATATTAGTAAGTCTTGCTTTGGAGGAAGAATATGCTGGGTTGTCAGGAAAGTACTTGATAATGACCTTGGTGATCCAGTAGGTAGATTTGGGCCAACTCGTAACGATGCCTATGATGACCAAATAATATCAGAGATTCTAGCGGCAACAGAATCTGTAATTAGTACCTTTGCTGGATAATGTCACCACTTCACAAAATTGCAAGTCAAAATAATTTAAGCCTAGGCCTGGTCTTTCCATTAGAAGCGTACAAGGGTTCTATTCCTCAAATGAAACAACAGGAAGAGTTGGCAAAGTATGCAGAAGATGTTGGGATGTCTGCACTTTGGTTTAGAGATGTGCCCTTACATGACCCGACCTTTGGAGATGCTGGGCAAATGTTCGACCCATTCGTTTACATGGCGCACATCATGAATCATACTTCAAACATAGCCTTGGCTACGGGGAGTATTATTTTACCATTAAGACATCCAATCCATACAGCAAAATCAATCAACAGTCTACAATTATTATCTCAAGGAAGAGTGATTATAGGAGTGGCTTCTGGAGATCGACCCATTGAGTTTCCGGCCTTTGGTAAAGACTTGCAAGAGAAGAGTGAATTATTTAGAGAGAGTTTTGGGTACCTTAAAGCACTCAATAAGCCATTTCCGATTCACGATTCCAAAGATCTTGGTTCTATTAAAGGAAATGCGGACCTTCTTCCTAAAACGGATATAAGCACACCACTTCTAGTAACTGGGCACTCGGGCCAATCACTGGATTGGATTGCCAAGCACTCTGATGGATGGTTGTACTATCCTAGAAACAGATGGTTCCTAAAGGTAACAATGGAAGACTGGACACAAGCATTGAAAAATCAAGGCCAGAGATGGAAGCCCTATATGCAATCGCTTTACATAGATCTAGTTAAAGGAAAAGAAGTAGAGCCTACTCCAATCCACTTAGGATTTAGATTGAGTGTGGATTACTTGCTCCAATATTTAAATGAGATTAAAGCAATAGGAGTCAACCATGTTATTTTAAATCTAAAATTCAGCAGTTTACCCATAAAAGAAACGCTAGATATCATCGGAGAAAATATTATTCCTAAATTGAGTAGCGATAGCTAACAGTGGCATTGTGCCGAATAGATAAGTCATGAAAGATTATTACTCCCTTTTAGGAATCAAAAGCAATGCTACAAAAGCGGAGATAAAGAAAAGTTATCGTGTTTTAGCAACCAAGTATCATCCAGATAAAACGAATGACCCAAAGTCTGCTGAAAAGTTTATAGAAGTTACGGAGGCCTATGATATCCTCAGCAATAAAAAAAGCAAAGCCCAGTACGACCTATATAGATGGGAAGAGCAAAAGCGCAAAAAAAAGTCGGCGGAGTCATTTACAGTAGTTCCTCCTCCCGTAGAGAGTACACGGATGCGTCGAAATAAAGCCCAGCGAAAAAGAAGCCTTGAATATCATCTGGCAAAAAGTAAATCTGAAAAACGCTTACATCTTTTAAAAGAAGGGCTACACATCTTTAGCCGATATATCTTACATGTTTTAGGTGTGACTTTGTTTGCCGCTATTGTGGGGTCCATAATTGGTCAACTCCCCGGAGAGTTTGAGGAGAATATAATAAGAGGCATTTTCATGATAGCCTTTATTTTGAGTTTTGTTTTTGTGCTATATAAAATTGTAGAAAATTTAGTACAAGAGCTAAAAAGAGACTTCGAGGCATTTTCTGTTTTTTATAAAATGCCTTATAAAATGACAATGAACATTACCCTATTTGTTTTTGCTTTAGTCTTGATTTTTTATGTAGTAGTCTTGAGGATATCTTTTTAAAAAATAATTGAGTTTAAAATAAAAAACCTCGATCTCAAAACTTAATTTGAAATCGAGGTGCTTTTATAATGAGCAAAGTATTAGATTACTTTGCCAATATTTTTAATCGTCATCTCCTTGGCTGTCATAAGTTGCTTTGAAAGCAAAAGCAGCAAGCGCACCCGCTATTAAATCAGCTACAATTATCGCCCCGAAATTAGCTCCAGTATTCAAACCATTAATTAAAGTTCCAACTCCTACAGCAGGATTAAAACATCCTCCTGAACCAAATCCACCAAGTGTATAAGCACATGCGGTAACTGTAAAACCAATTGCTAAACCATAAAAGGAATTCCCAGCATTACTTTTTGTAGTCGCAGTTTGTAATACAACCCAAACTAAAGCAAAGGTTCCCAATACTTCGGCTATTATACCTGTCGTCATATTCATATCAACAGCGGCAGCAGCAGGGACTTTACCCAATACTGATCCACCAATAGCAGCTGCGGCAGCACCTGCTAAGAGTTGCGCAATCATGTATCCAGGTACGTCGGAAGCGGCGCATTTACCTCTTAGAAAAACACCAAGAGTAACAGCAGGATTAAAATGAGCCCCAGAAATATGGCCTCCCGCGAAAATCATAACCATAAGCATTCCACCAATAGCTATTGGCTGAAAAGCTCCCCCAAAATCAGAATTAACAGTACAAACAACTGCTAATACAAGGAAAAATGTTCCAATAAATTCAACAATGTACTTTTTCATTTCAATAAAATTTAAGTTATATAGTATGTGAAAGTATTAATATAAAAACCTTAATATCTAAATCGTGACAGCCCTTATCAACTTCTTGAAAGGGTATAAGTATATGCAGGATTATAATTGAAAATTCACTGGCGGGGCATTCTTGGGGTATTAAGGTAGGTAAAATAATTCTCTTTTACTAAGAATAGAAATTAAACCCTTTTTGAATAAATCGAAATTTCAGATTATTTGCATCTAAAGTCATAGATTTTAATTGCTTAAAAATACGAGCATTTTGAATAAAATCCTTGTATCTAGGCTGTTTCAGATGAATAATACTTTTCTTCTTAAGTCAAATATTTATCTTATTTTTAAACAAAAAAAAGTTGGATTATGAAATTTTTTAAATATTTCGGAATACTATTATTGGTCTTGATTATCGGGTTCTTTGCCTTGGGTTTTATAAGACCTTCAGTAGCCTATGATTGTAGCATTATGGTGGATAAATCCAAAGAAGAATGCTGGGAGGTTCTTTCTGATGAAACAAAACTAACGCAATGGATTGACGGATTTAAAAGAGCAGAGTTGGTTAGCGGAACAAAAAATACGGTTGGCGCGGTCTCTAAAATGTATGTGGACAATGGTGGGGAAGAAACGATGATGCAAGAGACAATTACTAAAATAGAACGACCGAATATAATGGCAATGGATTTCACCATGGACTTTATGGACATGGAATATGAAATGACGCTCACCGAAAAAAATGGTCAAGTAGAAATAAAATCAAGCTCGGTGACTAAAGGCAATGGCATGTTTGCCAAGTCTATTGTAGCGCTCATGCCATCAGCGATGAAAGCACAGGAACAAAAAAACCTAGATAATTTAAAAAAAATTATTAATGGTGACAACAAGAATTAATTTCCAAAGAAATTATTATGGGATTGAATATATATTAATTTTATTTGAGTATACTGAACTAATCTATGTAAAGCTATTGTTCCAAAGAATATGAGCCAACTAAATATACTAAAGAATATATACCAAGGTCTTTGTTTGATATTGATATTCGCCTTTTTTACATCTAATCTTATTGGTCAAGAAGAGCCTTCTTATGAATTACTTTGGAAAATAGAAAAAGATGGCATCACTGAACCCAGTTTTCTATTTGGAACTATGCATGTCCAAGACGAACGAGCTTTTAATTTTTCTGACTCTGTGATGATTAGTTTGGAGAGCTGTAATCAGTTCGCCATAGAGATTCATCCAGATACGATGATGAATGCAATATATGATCAGATTTTCAACAAAGATACAACCAATTATTTTAAAGAGTATTTATCGGAGGAAGACTATCAAAAATTTATCACAAAATTTGAAAAAGAAAAAGGGTATCAATTTGAAGAGCTAGAAAATAAGAGCCCTTTAGTTCTAAAGTCACTTACTAAAAACGAGTCCAGCCTAGGCAAAGATAGAGGGACATTTGTTGATATGTTTCTTTATGGAATAGCTAAAACCTACGAAAAAAGTATTCATGGACTAGAGCATGTAGATAACCAACTCGGAAACTTAAAAGAATCTGCATTCCAAGAAATACAATTATACCTGAATGATGATTCTTTAAATATGAGAATCGCCGAACAGTTTCTCGCGGATACTTACAAGACTGGAGATATTGATGAGATGGAGAAATTCTTAGGTAATAGAATGTTGGGTGACAGCCACTTTATAAAAAGAAACCAAGATATGGCGTCCTCCCTTGTGGATCTAATTCATGAAGCTCCTACTTTTGCTGCGGTTGGAGCAGCTCATTTAATAGGAGAAAATAGCATTATAGCCATGCTAGAAGAAAAAGGATTTACTGTTAAAAAAGTGGAAGCCACATTCACTGGAGTTGCGGATAGTTATAAGATAGATCCCTCAAAATTTTCATGGCATCCATTTGTAAATCAAGATGCTGGTGTAATCCTTAGTTTTCCTGTAGCGGCAAAATATTTGAAACGTAGCTTTCCTCATCCAGATAATGTTGAATACGATTCCTCTCATATACACATGTGGATAAGTAGCGATTTGGCGAATTTGACGAATTATTTATTTGCCTATAATGATTTCCCTTCAGGTTATTTTGTTGAGGATATTGATGAAGTTTATCAAAACGCAATTAATGAAGTGCTTGCTACATCGGAACGATTATCTCCCACGACTAAGGTGTATAAAGATGGGATAGAAGGGAGGCAGTTAGATGTCAATGTGAGAAAAACAACATATGCTCGCTTACAAATTTTTATTCGAGGTAATCGTGTTTACAAATTTTTAGTGCAAAACCTAAATCAAGGAGAACAGCGTGTACCAGAGAGCGAATTTTTAGAAAAAATTAATTTTTTACCGTTTAAAACACCTGCACTAAGCATAAATACAGAAGCCAGCGACTTTATAGATTTTCTTGAGTTTTCGAATTCGATAATTGTAAAAGATACTGTTGTAGATTATTCTAGTTTTACTAATCAAATCGTTTCTTATTTTACTACGAACTCTAAATCAGGTGGAACTTATGTAACAGTAGTAGAAACATTACGACCCTATTATCGTGCAGAAAGCCTTGACTCCTTTTATAATGAAATAGTGAGTGGTTTGCAAACTTGGCAAGATACACTTATACACAAAGAACAGTTGCAATCTAATGGAACTTCTAGTACAGAATGGGTGCTGAAAAAGAAAGAAGGTAGAACTTTTAGTCGATATCGGTTAAGTCTAATTGGGGATAAGCTATTACTTCAGTCCGCTTACCTGGACTCTACAGAGATTTGGAGTCCTGCAGCCAATCAGTTTTTTGATGGCCTTAAGGTAGACGCCACTAAATTCATAAAATATGATTTACTAAGCTCCAAAACGGAAAATTTACTATTGGGTTTACAATCAGAGGACTCTATTGCCTATAATACAACTTATGGAGCACTAGAAAATTATTACGTATTTAAAAACGAAGATATACCGTATTTAAAAAATGCATTAGAGTATCATTATCCCAATGACACAAATCAATATGGAGTAGTTAGTTTATTATTGAAAGAGATTTCCTTACTAGAGGATAGTACCTTAGTGAATTATTTAAAAGATTTATATAAAAACAATTTTGCTTCTACTTATTCAAAATGTGATTTACTTGAGAGTATATTGGAGTTGAAAGATACCATTGGGTATTTGGATTTATTTTTTGATGACACCCCAAATAAATTATCCAATAACTATACATTGATGGCACCTTTTTCGGATTCGGTTGGCTTAGCGACTGAATATTTTGATAAGCTTTTACCTTTGGTGCATAGATTAAGTTACAGGGAAGATATTCTAGATTTATCATACACTATGACTTCTAGTAAAAACGAAGATGCAAAAAAGAAGATATCAGAAAACTATGGTGAACTGATTGCCTTTAGAGATGAAGATTTACTAGAATACAAGAAAGAAAATGCTATAGAAGATAATTATTTTTGGCCAAGCAAAATAAGAAGCTATTTGTCGATTAGTGAGTATAATACTGATGACCAATTAGAACAATTTTTGATAGATGCGTTGATGATAGATTCCACGCTTTCTTATCTAAACCTTCTTGGATTACAGTCTAGGTTTTCTAATGATTTTGAAGTAAAGCAATCCGATGTGGATAGTTTGTTAAAGGATAACTTCTATACCTACGAATTAATTTTAGCAGCAAGCAATCACGACAAATGGGAATATCTGCCAGACTCTTTGTACTCGGATACAATACAGGTCAGCTACAAGGCAAAAGAGAATCTATATGATGATAATGTTGAGTGCATTTCCTTTGAATTCTTAGGAAAAACAGAAATTAACACAAATCAATTTT
>CAYWOZ010000161.1:0-7899 GCA_964458675.1 uncultured Saprospiraceae bacterium | reverse complement strand
CGGAATGGCCGGTGTGTTGACCGAACCCACCGTGCGCACTGGTGCATCTAAGTATTCAAAACACTCCTCCTGGATGAATCCAGATATAGATCTTGCGAAGGAATTGTTGACCGGCTCTTCGGTCAAGACTATACACTTGTTGTGCTGCTTGACGCATTCTAAGATGGCCTCTTCGTCGAGTGGATATAGTGTTCGTAAATCTAAGACCTCTATTTGCCCTTCAAATTCTTTAGCTGCGTTGAGCGCCCAATGGACCCCCATGCCGTAAGTGATGATGCATAAACTTTCTCCCGATTCCACCTTCTCGTCGCTCGCTTGTAGCACAGAATTAGCTTGACCAAATGGTATAATATAATCCTTATCTGGCTCGGGCGTTCTCGCTGCATTTGTGCCAGGCACCTTGGACCAGTAGAGTCCTTTATGTTCTAAAATCACAACTGGGTTGGGATCGTGATAAGCCGCTTTCATCAGACCTTTCATATCTGCACCATTACTAGGGTAAGCGATCTTGATGCCTCGGATATTAGTGATGACTGATTCGACAGAAGACGAATGGTAAGGGCCTCCAGAACCATAGGCACCTATCGGCACTCGTAATATCATGCTCACTGGGTACTTCCCATTGGACAAATAACAAGACCTACTTACCTCTGTAAATAACTGATTGAGTCCAGGCCATATATAATCTGCAAACTGAACTTCTACGATGGGCTTCAGTCCTACCGCAGACATGCCGACAGTAGAACCAACTATGAAGGCTTCTTGAATCGGCGTATTGAAGACACGCTCATCACCAAATTTTTGTGCCAGTGTTGCCGCCTCTCTAAAAACTCCACCTAATCGCGCACCCACATCCTGTCCATATAATAAACAATGCATATCATCGCGCATAATTTCCTCTACGGCATGCAAGGCACAGTCTACCATCACCACTTCATCTGCCCCATCTGGTTCACGTACACCCTTTTCCATTTGCACAGGAGAAGGTGCAAAGTCATGGGTGAACAAATCTTCTGGTCTAGGATCTTCTGCCAACTTTGCTTTTTCAAAATCCGATGCCACCTTTGCTTTTGCCGCCTCTTCTAACTGCTGCACCTCGTTTTCTGAGATACCTGCGTTTAAGAGTTGTTGTCTCAAAATTGGGTAAGGGTCTTCTTTTTTATCTTCCTCCAAATCATCTCGATACCATTCCATTCTCACACCCGAGGTGTGGTGATTGAGCAAAGGTACCTTGGCGTGAATCAAAAATGGTCTGCGCTCTTCTCGTATGATAGTAATCGCTCGGCTAACCGCTTCGTAGCATTCTTTAAAATCATTGCCAGCTATACTAACTGCTTCTACACCATGAAAACCTTGAATGTATTCGTAGGCATTTTGCGCTCTAGTTTCTTCTGCATTGGCAGAGATATCCCATTCATTGTCTTGTATCACATATAATATGGGTAGCTGCCTCAAGGCTGCCATCTGAAAAGCTTCTGCCACCTCCCCTTCCGTCACCGATGCATCTCCCAAAGAACACACCACTAAAGGGGCTTCATTATTGGCTTCTGCGATACCTACTTGTTCTTTATATTGTAATCCTAAAGCGGCACCCGTAGCCGGGATAGCTTGCATCCCTGTGGCGGAAGATTGATGCGGAATTTTTGGTTTGTCTTCATCTTTCAAACTAGGGTGCGCATAATACGAACGTCCACCTGAAAATGGATCCTCTCGTTTCGCCATTAGTTGCAGCATCAGATGATACGGCTCCATACCCATACTCAGTATCATAGAATCATCACGGTAATATGGAAATGCCAAATCCTGAGGATTCAGTTGCATGCCTACGGCTATCTGTATCGCTTCGTGCCCTCGAGAAGTGGCGTGTACATACTTAGAGACAAACTTGAAATTGGCCTCATACAATTCTGTCATGGACTTGGCAGTACACATGAGAGAGAACGCCTGCTTCAGAATAGCCGCAGTCACTTGGGGTCTGGTTTGTATCACACTTTGAGGGTTTAATTGATTTGGCATATTAGTATACTTACAACTGTTATCTTAAAACTAACAATCATTAGTATAAATAGCAAAAATTAGCAGGTTTTTGTTCCAATTTTGGTAGAAAAACTTATATATAGTGTTGGATTCTGTAGATTAAGACTAAAATTTTACTCCCTGATAGCTATCCCGTCCAATAGACACTGCACCATCTTTTGCTCCAGTTCTACTGGATTGATATTCCCTTGTTGATGATGCCAAGAATAGAGCCATCTCAGAGTAGACAAGATAGAAAAAGAGGCAATCTTGGAATCGACAGGTGCAAACTGCTTTTGCTCAATACCCATTTCTATAATACTTTGGATATTTTGTTCATAAGCACTTCTAAGTAATAGGTATGATTTATGATTCGGTTCTTCAAGATGTACCCATTCACTAGTGATGATGGCTATAGCATTTGGCTTCTCCATCGTATAGCGAATGTGCAATGCGATTAGGCGCTCCATTTTCTCTCGGGGACTTAGACTCGAGGCTTGAATATTATTCATACCCTCGGTAAATATTTCTGCGATATGCATCATCAGTTCAGCCAAGATTTCTTGTTTGTTACTGATATGATTATACAAACTCGCTGCCTCCATGCCGACCTCTTGAGCGATATCTCTCATCGATGTGGCCTTATATCCTTTGAGTCGGAATAGTCTTGCCGCGCGCTGTTTTATTTCTTCTTTTTTGGACATACCTCCTAATTATAGATAGGCCCAAATATAATGATTTTGATTTGGGTATTTATTTGGGGTCATCACGAACGTTACCGTCGTGACCGAGTCGTCCGTTTGTATCCGATTTTTTTGGCCTGTGCGTCATATGTGTATGGGCGCGGTGAGTGGGCGCGAAGCGTCGCGCCCCTACGTGCCCATATATTAAACGGACTGCCCGCAAAAAAAAAATCGGATATCACTTCCACCTCTTGCCTCTACGCGCTCCGCTTGTCTTGCTTGGGCGCCTGCGGCACGTCGCGAATGTATAGGATGGGCGTGCGGTGTGTGTGTGTGTGTGGGCGCGAAGCATCGCGCCCCTACACGCGCTCTGTCGTGTTTTGGTGCCTGTGGCACATCGCGTATAAATGTTATGAATGTATAATCCTGATTTTTTCGGGGTCGCGAATAATTTCAAATAATGCATGCTTAATCATTATGATTATTTATCATTGTTCAAGATTTAAAATCTACGAATTCGAAATGCCGAAGTACAAAAAATATGTTTCTTATGCCGATGCGCTCAAAAAGCTGGAACATTATTGTGCCTATCAAGATAGGTGCCACTCGGAGGTTCGGACCAAACTACTAGACCTAGGTATTTATGGAGATGAGCTAGAGCAAATCATTACAGAACTCATTGCGGATAATTTTCTCAATGAAGAAAGGTTTGCTCGATCTTTTGCCAGAGGAAAACAACGTATAAAAAAATGGGGTCGATATAAGATCATTTCACAGCTCAAGGCGAAGAAAGTTTCGGAGTATTGTATCAAGAAGGCCATGGAAGAATTAGACGAGGAAGACTACCACGAAACCCTTCGAAACCTGCTAGAACGTCGCCTAAAATCAGACTTTAGCTACCAAGCTGTCGGCAAGGCTGCTAAGTTTGTGATAAGTAAAGGGTACGAGTCCTCGCTAGTATGGGAGACCATAAAATCGCTGCGTCAGAATTCTGAAACCTGAATTATGTCGTTTTTTGGTCAATTTGACTGGTAAATAATCCTTATATTGTCAATACATTATTGTAAATCTCTAAATTCCTGCGTTATGAAGAATGGCAAATTAAGCTTTGACGAACTCTCAAAAAAGGCTGAAAAACTCAGCCGGAAAGAACAACTTAACACAGTTGGCGGTAGAAGAGGTAGAGGAGGAAACATCGTTTGGTCAACTACTAGAGGAGGTATTATTGAAGATGATTTTATCATCAGATTGAACTCAAGACTTACTAGAGGATAATAATTTCTCTAATACCATAATTGGTATAAAATCGAATTTTGCCGAGGACTGATATACATGCTATGTATGCTTATCAATTCTCCGCAAAATTTATTTGCATCTCTACTTTACAGCTAAATCTAGCTTCTCTTTCTCCCAATTATTTCTAACGATTTCCGCAAAACTTATATTCAACAACTTGCTGTCTACCCAAGACATTAAATCAAATACACTAATAGTCGCTTGATTAGACTCCGTGATATCCATTAGATTCTCTTTAAATTTCTGGAAACACTCTTTCGCTTCCCGCTTACCTTGCATCTTGATAATAGACTTGATAAAAGTCAAAAATGATTTTTCTATGGCATGCAGTTGATTCTCTTTTTTGAGAAACCGATAGGTAGACTTGATTAATGAAGATACAAGTATAGTATTACCCAACTCATAATGTAATATCAAATTGAATACTCTTGATAGCATCTGCAAACTTGGATTGTCGATGGTGCTCGGCATGTCCAACCAATTATTGAGATGATACAAAGCAGTTTCAAAATCACCTGATCCAAAATAGATATAGGCATAATGAAAATAGAACTGATGGTCATCAAACACATTTGTTTTGAACGTTTTGATCTTATTGAAATGCTCCGATAAGCTATTTTTTGCATCATCAAAGTCCCCAGTACGTATACTGTAAATAAAGTAGTTGTGCATATATTGAAGATGAATCTTAACGCGATCATCCATGTTCAAAGGTTTAATCGTTTTGATCTTTTCATTGGTTCGATTAAGTTCATCATAATCTTTTTTGAGCAAACAGCTCATACAATAATTATGTAAAGCAGATATATATTCTGACACTTCTTCTTTTAAAAAGTGAGGTTTAGACTCCATTACCTCTAGTAATTTATGCGAGAATTGCCCAAAGCCTTTTCTATCCTTTTGGATATAGGACAACAAAGCCTTTGTTCGATAGTAAAGCACAAGCGTTCGATGAGAATTGAAATTTTCCTTGTTTATTAATTCGTGATCGATGATGTGCTGCAGGTTCTCAATATCCGTTCGGCTTTTAATTTTTAGATATAATTCCAAGAATAGATTTCGGTATTGAGACAGAAGATTGAGTTGTTCTAAATACAACCTTTCTTCTTCCGCGATTCGGCCTAGTTCTTCGTGTAGAAAATCCACATCAATCATGGTATGCGCAATCCACTTCTCCCATCTCAAGATTTCATATAGAGTGGCAAACTCTTCATAGTGCAAGGCATTCTTTTTTGCCTTCTTCAGTTCATCCTTACACAATTGCATATGACCTCTTTTGAAAAGGACATCAACATTATGCATCTGGTTGGCTAATTTATTACTGATCGATGATTTTTCATCAAAGGATTGAAATGTTTTTAGAATTACATCATACAAATACCCTTTGAGTTCAGAATACTTCTTTCTACTAATCACCTCCCCCTTATACACATGTTCCATGACTGTCTGGTCATCAAACTCCAGTTGAGCGTCGATGGCATCAAATAGCACCAAATACTTATTAGAAGCGTCTCCTTTCTTATTGGCTACTACTTTGAAATAGCGCTTCTCCATTGCGCTCATGGCTTTAACAACCTTAAATAGTTTATTCGATGGTGTCTTTGACATATAGAATAGATTTTGTGGTTTTACTAAAAGGTTCTGTCTCAATATATATCAATTCATTTTAGAAAACTGAATATATAGTTGTTTTGCTTACTTTACGGCATTTTCTGAAACCTGAATTATAACCACTAACAACACTAATAAAACAACCCCTTGATCCGAATTATAGTTTTCTGAAGCCTGAATTATGTATATTTTTGGTCCATCCCGTGGCTCTAAAACATCTTAATAAGGAAGAATAAAAATGAAAACGATAGTACGGAGTGGGCCAATAAGCTTAAATTTGGCTTCATTTAGTATTGATTTAAAACGCTAACTTTCTTTATGCGCATTGCAGTCAACGCCCGTTTCTTAATCAAGGACAAATTAGAGGGAGTAGGATGGTATACCTACGAAATACTGCGGCGCATGGTAGCCAATCACCCAGAGGTTGAGTTTATACTGATACATGATAGACCATTGGCAAAGGAGTATATCTTTGCCAAAAATGTGAAGTCTGTAAAAACGCTGACCCCATCGCGACACCCTATCTTATGGTACTTTTGGTTTGAACATTCGATACCGAGAGTACTCAAAAAATGTAAGGTAGATGTATTCTTATCATTTGATGGGCACCTATCTATCAAAACAGATATTCCTACAGTATACGTATTGCACGACCTAGCTTACTTACACTACCCTAATGAGATTCCTAGTACGGTTTTGAAATTTTATCAAAAATTTATCCCCCAATACATCGATAAAGCAAAACACATAGTCTCTGTTTCGAATCATGGAAAGCAAGATATCTTGAAGCACTTCCCTCATATAAAGGAAGACTCCATCAGCATAGTAGGGAATGCTACCAGAGATATATTCAAACCTATAAGCGCTATTGAGCGCAAAAATATTCAGACTCAATACGCCAATGGACAAAAATATTTCTTCTATGTAGGTGCGGTACAGCCAAGAAAAAATATCAGTAGGATGATTCAAGCCTTTGATTTATTCAGCGAGGCGCATCCTGAATGCCAATTGCTCATTGCCGGCCGTAGTGCTTGGAAGATGGAGCAGATAAAAAAAACCTATGAGGAAAGTAAACATAGAGACAAGATTCAATTTTTGGGATATGTAGAAGATCAAAATATGGCAAAAATTATGGCCGCGGCGGAATGCTTTATTTACCCTTCTCTATTTGAAGGATTTGGTGTCCCCATCTTAGAAGCTATGCAATGCGCAGTACCAATCATTACTTCTAAGGATAGCGCCATGTCGGAAGTGGCTGGTAATGCTGCACTCTTAGTAGATCCTGAAAATGTAAATGATATTTCAGTGGCCATGATAAAAGTATTTGACAACAAAAGCTTGTCTAAGGAATTGGTCCAAAATGGAAACGCCCAAAAAGAAAAATATAATTGGAATACCTCTGCCATAAAGATGTACGAAGCCATACAAAAAACCACTTCTTCTGCATGAAACCAATAATAGAGACTCCAAGATTTTATCTGCGAGAAAAACTTCCTAGCGATGCCAGAGACATGTTTCTTCTGAATGCTGACCCAGAGATACTGAAGTATACCGGAGATATTCCGTTTAAAGATGAAGCGGCGGCAGAAGCATTCATAAGAAACTATGACCACTTTCTAAAACATGGATTTGGAAGATGGGTTATTGTTGATAAAAAAACTAATGCTTACCTAGGTTGGTGTGGACTCAAGCAACACGCTGATGGAATGGTAGATTTGGGATATAGAATAAAAAAAGAACGCTGGGGCCAAGGTATTGCATCCGAAACTGCACATGCTTGCCTGGACTATGGATTCAAAACATTGAACTTAGACAAAATCATAGGCAGAAGTGCAAGAGCAAATCTAGCCTCTATACATATTCTTGAAAAGATTGGAATGCAATTTTGGAAAAAAGATACCTATGACGGAATCAATGATGCCGTTTGGTATTCCATAAACAAAAAAAACTACTTAGAGCACCTGTACAAAAACAAATCTTGAGCACCTTTATCATTGCTAGTGATGCGGTATCTAAAACAAGAATTTTCGTTTTTTCCTTTTTGTATGTGACTATACCCTTTTTGAATCAAAATTTGTAAGTCTTTATCTGAAAACTTCTTCACCAATTCGCCTTCTATTTCTACTCTAGCGTCATCAACAAACATATTGAAGCCTCCTACATTAGAAATTGTGCCAGTGATATCTGACTTCTCCTTGGCTATTTCAGAGACCAAATTCAGATTTGATTCTACATTTTTCTGAGGAAGTCCTTGCTGTGCAAAACCTGTAACAAACAGGCCTAAAACGAAAAT
>CAYWOZ010000160.1:0-7937 GCA_964458675.1 uncultured Saprospiraceae bacterium | reverse complement strand
TCGCCACGCCCAGTAAGGAGAAGTTAGAAATTAGATTTTAGAAGTTAGATGAATTTAAGTAAAATTTAATCTTAGACTAAAATTGAAGATCCGTCAAAATAAATACTTCGCCATTGGAGAATTTAGCAAGACCTATGAGTTTGAACTAAAAAGAAACAAAGACATAACTGCAAAAGCAATACCCCTAAAATGAAAACCACTATAAAGTGCTGAAAGCACGACACATAACAGCGAGGGGTAAAATGAAATGGAACCCCTCGTTATAAATTTCTTCTTTAAAGTGCTGAAAGTACGTAACAAAACTGCACCTCAAAACACAAATAAAATATCTTATAGAATCCTTAATAAGTCTTAACCGAAATTTAAATTTCCAAAAAAGCCAACCAATACTATTAAGGAAAACCTAAACAATTTTAAAAAACTTGCCTACACGTACAACTTATCTTATCATTGAATAAACAACAATGAAAAATAATAATACCTGAGAAAATTTTATCTCACACCTAAAATTTCTAATTATGAAAAATCAAATTCTTATCACCGCCGTTTTATTACTCTTGAGTACGAGTATTTTTTCACAACTGAACCTGAATAATTACGAAGACGATTCATTCCATAAAAATATTACACTAGAACTAGGAGGTAGTCATATCCTTTGGGGGCTCAACTACGACATGAGATTACAAAGAGGACGTAACGATGGCTTTGGCTTCAAGGTGGGCATCGGTGGCGCAAGGATCAATGTTGAAGTTGTAGAAGAAAATGATGAATTAACTTCTGTTAGAGCAGGCTACTTAACTATACCAGTAGAAATCAATCATATTCTTGGAAAAAAACGCCATGGCTTAGTTACAGGATTAGGAGTTCTTGGAGCCTATGGAACTATAGAGACTGTTGGATTTGACACTGACATAGATCTAAGTGGTTTAGGAGTAGTAGGTGCATACGCTAGTCTAGGATATCGCCTACAACCGATAGATTCGGGCTTCACTTTTCAGATAAACTTAAACCCACATGTATTGAGAGGCGGCCTAGTACTTCCACATGTCGGCATCTCTTTAGGATATGGATTTAAATAAATTATACCAATAAACAGATTACAAAAAAACCAAAAACAAATACCAGTAGAGGTATCCTGTAGCCCATGAAAACAACAAACTATGCGAAAGCATAAAGCTATGAATGCAAGTCGTCAAAAGTGAAACGCTTGACGGCTTGCACTTTTCAATCCCATTTAAAGTATTCCCATATCCGTATCACAAAATGAAGGACCCACGCGCCTACAAAAACAGTAACCATTAATTACAATTTACATTTTAAACTTTACATTATACTCAACAGAAATTGGTTTGGGGCATTTCTGCTATTTCTTTTGCCCACTATCTTCGTTAAAAAATCTCGCTGATGCGAAGGCATCGCCTCGATTTTTTGCCTCGATATTGATCAAAATAAAGTCGCTCAAATTGCCTCAAACCACTTTCCATTGAGTATAAAGCAAACCCTCGAACCTCACCCCGCTTGAAGGTTTGCACTTTTAAATAGACTAAAGATTAAAAAGTAAAAACTTAAAATGAATTAGAATTTTCAAAAATAGATTAACCCTAATTCCAGCGGGATGGCAGCTCAAAGTCCAGTGCGTAAGCGCTGGGTTAAAGTGTAGCAAAATCCAAATAGGCGTGATTTTTTTTGAAAAATCATGCCAATTTGCTTTCATGAATCAACTCCCTACTTCTCAATTCAAATTGCCGTATAGGCATCCCATCAATCAAAGCAAACAAAGAATTTGGTTTTACAAAATCGCATGACTTCATTTTCACTCCGCCATCTAAACCGATGAGTTGAACTTCAAAAGAACATCGTCACAATTAGGTGAGACGATAAGTATGACCCTAATTTTCCAAATAAATTCATCCATCTTTTTTTCTTGAGCAATGATATTCGAGATTGAAAAATAAAATACAATCGAAATAATTGCAAGGACCAGGCGCATAATCATTCTGTATATCAATTTATTCTATTACTAGAATAATAATAACTAGAAAGGAGCAAATGTGTTCACTCCGGATTAGCTTCTCTCGGAAGTTGAGGGATAGAAAAGACATCATCTTCTATATTCGTCGATTTGATTTCCTTGGCCGTTAACTCAAAGAACATATCTTTTGATTCTATGGAAGTCTTTAGTGGCACAGCATTCGTCTTCTCCATACAGAAATCCCAAAACCCATATTTATGCCGCTTGAAATTCTTAGCATTAGTATAGTATTTTTTGTTGTAGTAGTATTTTGTAGTTCCTTCCTGGGAATTGATTGTGAGCAAATCACATTTTATTCCAGCTATGGTCTCTACTCCACGTTCAATTTTGTAATCAATCAATTGATCAGGGTTACTGGTAGCATCTATCCAATACAATGAAGGGGCACCCAACATTTGGCTATAGATGGTATCTTGCCCTAAATATATTTGAGTCATGCGCAACATCCCATTCATTTCACTCTTATACTTGTTTTCCTTTATGGTATACACTTGTTCATCTCCCATAAACATTTTAGCTTCCTCATCCGACATCTCTCCAGCCTTATTTTTCATTACTAGTGAATAGACAATCTGTCCTTCAAATTGAATTAAAGTCTCTTCATCAGATAATGAGTCTGCAGGCTCAACAACACTTATTACATCAATGGAATCTTGAATCATAGAAGCCATACCTTTTTCGATAAGGTCATCCTGACATATGGAAACTGTGCCTACTAACATACCTAGTAAACATCCTATATAACGAAAGGAAAAAACTGAAAAGCTTGAAAGATGCATGCGGTTATTATTTATAGTAATTTAGGAGTCTGGATTTATGTTGAATTAAACTCACCATAATATTCTAACTCCTTGTATTACTAAGTGTTTCATTGAAAAGCCTTTCAAATCGGTAATATCACAATAACAATTTAATTCCATATTTGCCCCTCTAATCCATTGGCATCAAATCATTTAAATGACAACAGTTCAAATGTATAATATTTTATAACTTGCTCATACATTCCATTGTTTTATAAAAGAACACCTCTATTACTTCTCAAACCAAGTAAAAAGAGGCTCGCAAAACATGAAATCCATGAAAAACAAAATTTTCTCTACAATAATTCTTCTAAGTCTTCCAGCGCTTCTATTAGCCCATGGAAGCCACGGCAATGGTGTAATGGCTGGATTTACACATCCTATATTTGGACTAGATCACAATATCGCTATACTTGGAGCAGGAATACTTGGCTATTTGAGTGATTCCAAAAAATGGTATCTCTACGTTCTTGGCTTTTTGATACCAATGATAATAGGAGGTGCTTTAGGTATTGGAAATGAAGCCACCTTTACAATAGAAAAAATTATTGCTTTGTCTGTATTTGTGATTGGAGCACTCATTGCTCTCCAAAAAGATATACATATAGGAATTGGAATCGCCCTGCTTGGCGTTTTCGGATTCTTCCATGGCTATGCGCATGGTGCCGAAATGTCTGTAGACAATACGGCTCTAAAATATATTTCTGGTTATGCTATGGGAACGGCTCTTATCGCTCTCATAGGTTTGTTAATTGGCCGTTTTTTGAAGAAAAAAAAATCCACAAATTTTATTGTGCTTGTCGGAGGCATTATTCTTGGATTTGGCAGTAGCTTTTTATTAGACGGACTTTTGTAGAAACTTAGTAAAATAAAATCTTTTACTTGCGGCACTACTTTATACTTATTCCAACATTTATTTTTATTTCACTCTTATCCTGTGGTAAGATTCTATCTAATGCTGAAAATGGTATGGTATCTATTCCAGCAGGTACCCTAGAAATTAAAAATCCAAAAAACAGCCAACAAGGCTCAGCTACTAAGCAAGTAAAAATATCGGCCTTCCTTATGGAAGAGACAGAAGTCACCAACGCGCAATTTTCTAAGTTCATCCAAGAAACCAATTATAAAACCGTCGCTGAAAGAGCCCTCACAGATGAAGAGTTGATTACTTTCTATGGCCAGAACGTTGACTTGAGTAATGACAGTTTGCGTCTCCCTGGCGCACTTGTATTCAAGCCGAGCAATGGACCCGTAAATCTCAAGGACTATAATCAATGGTGGGAGTGGAAAATTGGTGCATCATGGAAACACCCTTTAGGGCCAGATTCGAATATCAAAAATATTATGAATCATCCTGTTGTACAAATATCAAATGAAGACGCGGAGGCCTATTGTAAATGGGCTGATATGAGACTGCCCACCGAATGGGAATGGGAATGGGCAGCTAAAGGTGGTAAAAAAAACACTCTCTACGCTTGGGGGAATGAGGATATAAATACGGGAATACCTAGAGCAAATTTTTATCAAGGCATATTTCCTTATATCAATACAAAGAAAGACGGTTATGCTGGTACCGCCCCTGTTAAATCATATTCTGCAAACAGCTATGGCCTGTACGACATGTCAGGTAACGTATGGGAATGGTGCAGTACTTGGCTACATCCAAACCGCGCCAATAATGAAAAAGTAATCCGTGGAGGGTCATTTTTATGTACAGATGAATACTGCTCCGGCTATAGAACATCCAACAGGATGGGCTCTTCCATAGACACCGGTCTCAATCATACTGGTTGTCGTTGTGTCAAAGACTTTTAAAATAGACCCTTCGAATCGTCTAAGCCAACCTTCCCTAGCACACGTTATAGAAAACAAAAGGAATCTTATTAAAGAATTAAAATAGTAAAAAAGAACCCATTTTCTATTAATAAATTATTAAAGAAATTGCAAAAGCTTGTATTCAATAGACATTTAAATTATACTTGATTAAAGAAAATAAATTAAAATATTTTTTCACTTTCAAAATCAAGTATTATGAAAAACTTACCCTTATTGCTCGCAATTTTTCTTGGGATTATTTTTTCCGCTAAGGCTCAAGACACAGAAAGAACTTCTAGTTTAACTTCATTTCAAAAAAGCATCACCTTTGATGTTAGAGGAAATAATTTGACCAGAGGAATCAAATACGACATGAGATTAAACCGAGGCCAACGGCACGGCATTGGATTTAGAGTAGGATTGTCTGTTTTTAATGCAACACCTGCAGAAACTATTGACAATACACTCAATCCAGTATTCGCAGCACCTATTGAACTTAATTATATTTTTGGGAAAGGCAGACATGGATTCGTAACTGGACTAGGCGCTATACCCGCCATATCAGGATCCGCATATTTGAAAACAGTTAATAACTCGGTTCTACAAGGCGAAGAATTAGATGTGATTGGTGGGTTTATGACTTTAGGATATAGATACACTTCCATAGGTAAAGGAATCACTCTACAGGTTAACTATACGCCTAGGTACTTGAAAAATGAAACCTTTGACACGCATACAAGTATTTCATTAGGATATACCTTTAATTAGTATTTCCTCCTTGTATAATAATAAAAAACCAAAACTTAAAAACGGCCATTCTTCGATTGAAGAATGGCCGCTTTCTATTTCAAACTTAAAGTAGAAAATTTCTCCTCTAAATTATTCTACCTCCTTTATTATATCTGGTTGCCCTACTACAGAATATGAAAAAATATCTTTCCTAGAATAATGTCCTATAGCATCAAAACCCAATTTACTTTTTGGAATCTCACCCAAATCCAACTCTACCTTTAATGCTCCTGCTTTACCGAAAAGTGGACCTGCCACAATTTCACCAGTTGGAGACACAACAACACTTCCGCCCTCACATATATCCTCAGGCAAATCTTTTACAAGTGCTTGGTATTTTTCAGGATACATAGATTTTGTAAAGTATTGATTACAGCCTAGCACAAAACATCTACCTTCCATGGCAATGTGTTGCATAGTACTTGTCCAAGTCGGTCTAGAATCCGCTGTCGGAGCTATATAAATGTCTACTCCTTTTTCATACATAGACATACGAGCGAGAGGCATATAATTTTCCCAACAAATGAGTCCTCCTAACTTCCCTATTTTAGAATCAAAACTTACTAGTGACTTTCCAGTAGCTTCCGCCCAAATGACACGCTCCGTACCGGTAGGTTTTATTTTACGATGTGTGCCCATCAATCCTGAAGTTGGTGAGATATACACCATAGAACAATAAAGGCTGCCATGGTGAGCTTCCTTTTCCGTTATCCCTACGACTAAGTAAACCCTATTGGACTTCGCAAGTTTTTCTAATCTAAAGCGGTCTTCGCCTCCAAGATCCATACTATTTTGAACATAGGTCGCATAAAGAGCTTGGCCTTCCTTTGACCTACTCCCTACTGTAGCGCCAAAGGAAAAACCACGAGGATAACCAGGAATAAAAGATTCTGGAAAAATGATTAAGTCAGATTTATCTGCATGGGTTTTGACCAATGATTCTAGCTTCATAAGAGAAGCTTCTTTATCGAAGAACACTGGGCTATCTTGTATGAGGCAAACATTAACTTTCATCTGTAAAAGTTGCGGATTTAGGTATTCGTAAATTCTTAAACTCGTTTTATACTCAACAGAAATTGGTTTGGGACATTTCTGCTATTTCTTTTGCCCACTATCTTCGTTAAAAAATCTCGCTGATGCGAAGGCATCGCCTCAATTTTTTGCCTCGATATTGATCAAAATAAAGTCGCTCAAATTGTCCCAAACCACTCTCCATTGAGTATAAAGCCCAAATTAACAAATACACGAATTACCGAATAAACAATCTCTTTTTTACAATCTAATAATCTCGGCCCCTATCGCATTCAATCTTTCGTCTATCTTTTCGTAGCCTCTATCTATCTGGTGAATATTTTTGATAATGGATTTGCCTCTAGCAGATAAAGCAGCTATTAGAAGGGACACCCCTGCTCTTATATCCGGCGAAGTCATTTGTATTCCTCTTAATTGGTTTTGGCGATTGAGCCCAATCACCGTAGCTCGATGTGGATCACATAAAATAATCTGCGCACCCATATCAATCAACTTATCCACAAAGAACAAGCGAGATTCAAACATTTTTTGATGTATCAAAACAGAGCCTTTTGCCTGAGTAGCCATCACCAAAATGATAGACATCAAATCTGGAGTAAATCCTGGCCATGGTGCATCATAAACGGTCAGAATAGACCCATCTATGAAGGTCCCTATTTCGTATTCCTCTTGCGCAGGTACATGTATATCATCTCCTTGTATCTGAAGTTCTAATCCCATCTTGCGAAAAACGGGAAGGATATTTCCCAATTCTTTTATAGCACAATTCTTTATCGTAATCTCTGACTGAGTCATAGCAGCTAAACCTATAAAACTTCCAATCTCTATCATGTCAGGTAAAATGCGATGCTGTGTTCCACCTAAGGAATTGACGCCTTCTATAATCAACAGATTGGATCCAACGCCGTTAATCTTTGCACCCATACTATTGAGCATCTTGCATAACTGCTGAAGATAGGGTTCGCAAGCCGCATTATAAATTTGAGTGGTGCCTTGAGATAGTGCCGCGGCCATTACAATATTCGCAGTACCTGTAACAGATGCTTCTTCCAATAAAATATACGCGCCCTTGAGTTGCTCGCATTGAATAGAGAATGTGTTTTCTTCTTCATCAAAATAAAACTCTCCACCTAGTTTCTTCAAACCATTGAAGTGGGTATCTAATCTACGGCGTCCAATTTTATCTCCACCTGGCTTAGGGAGATAGGCCCTTCCGAATCTTGCTAATAATGGAGCAATCAACATCACTGAACCACGAATATGTTTGGCTTCATTTTGATAATCATCCGATTTGAAAAAATCTAAATCTATGTTGGCTGCGTTAAATAGGAATTTGTTTTCGGCTAGTTTTTTGACTTTCACTCCGAGGCCTTTCAGTAGATTGATTAGTCTTCGAATATCTAGAATGTTAGGGATGTTCTCTACCGTTATATCTTTGTCGGAAAGCAAGGTAGCACACAATATTTGTA
>CAYWOZ010000159.1:0-7967 GCA_964458675.1 uncultured Saprospiraceae bacterium | reverse complement strand
CCTGTAAAAACAGATTCTCCAGATTCAAATATAGAATTATTATTGTCATCATTCCAAACTTGATTTCCTATAGTATATAAAAAGTATAAAGCTGCATCTATATTAGTAATGTCTTCGTCGGGCAACGGGGTGATCATATGAGATATACCAGTCACTGGATCTACATCACTATCAATCGTGTCATTTGAGCCTGTATCTTGAAAACTACTGATAGAAATATTGGCGGGTGGAAACACTTGAATCTGATAAGGCATGTTCGGTTCGAGATTCATAAATTCATATGCACCAGTTGCATCTGTTAATACTGTTTGTAACACGAAGCCCAGGTCATCAAGCAAATTTATTTGCACATTCCTAACATTTTCTTCAGGCGATATGCGTATACCATCTTGGGTCAATTCGTCCCATACCACTCCGCTGATACTAGCAGAATTAGCTATTGGCAAAGTAAGTCCAATATCGTTATTGCAAATGACACTTCCAGACTCCACTAAAATTCCACTTATAAACCCATCGGCAGAAGCATCTGAATCAAATTCATCATTACCAATACCATTGGCTAAGGTGTAAATAAAGCCAGTCACCAAAGAAGTGTCGATTTGTATATCGTATAGTGCAGGAGGGATATTATCAAAAAAATAATTTCCATTAATATCTGTAGTATCTCTTGCAATTTCTATATTGTTTTGATCCAATAGAACCACAATAAGGCTATCTAAAAATGGTTCTCCAACTTCTTGGCCTCCTTGTCCGTCAATATCGAACCAGGCCGTGCCACATAATTCTGCACTATGAAAAAATCCAAAGTCATATGAATTATTCAAGCTACCTGAGGAAGGGGAGGTGGCTAATATTTCAGGATACAAATTTGTATCCGTACCATTGTTGTCGCCAAGAATTGCATCACTGTCAGTTAAGTCATTTGCATTGGAACTATCCAAATCTGTCAAGTTTCTAATAGCCAATATTCCTCCACCATTAAAATCTGTAAAACTATCTAAGCGAATAATGTAGTCCGTGTTTGGAGTCAAACCCAAAAATTCATAATGCCCGTTTATATCTGTTGTAGTTATGAGTGGGATTCCACCAACTAAAACAGTATCTCCGTTGGCTTCATATATCGAAACGTGAATATTCTCTATACCAGGCTCTCCGATATCTTGTCGACCGTTTGCATTGTTGTCTAGCCATACCAAGTTGCCAAGGCCAGAAGAGAAAGCATCAATATTTCTCGCACCCACTTTTAGGGGTTCTGTAGAAAACAATTCTAGGTCATCAGTTTGTGTGCCAGTAACGGCAAATGAATTCCAAGCAATTTCATTTAGATTTGGGTCGGGATCAGTAATGGGTTGTTGTGTCTGAAATCGAAGCCTTATCCCTTCCCCAAATAAAATTGGATTTGCAGCATCTTCCCAGATTAGGGCGAACGCGGTTGCGCCTATAACAGGATTAGATGCACTAAAATCTGTGCTACTACAAGATTGACTCATAGGTTCTGGCAATCCAGTCTCGGCTTTGACCTGACCAGAATTGTCTTTGTAGCAAGGGTCATAAGTTGTCGCATACAATATATTACCATTTACGTTGGCTAGGTCATCTGTCCAAGTAGCTCCTATACTTATTCGCTCCAATTCTATGGGGCCAGCGAGTGTTGCATTCCATTGAGAACCTCTAGGCAGTTCTGTTGTCAAGGCATAGTCCCCTATATTTGGAAGGATATCAACTATCTCTAGTTTTCTCAATCCTTCGATTCCATAATTGTAAATGTATAATTCGTAAGTAGCAAAACCACTTGAGTCTGTATCACCAAAACTAGAGAAGCGTGTAAAAACAGAATCCAGTTTTCCTTGTACAAATTTGCTTGCGTTGACTAAGGCATCTATGGTGGGTATGTTAGAAGTTATTTTGTCAGGACAGTCGCCTCTAATTTCTTGCCCTAAGTCATCGCAATAAATCAAGGATTCATCAGAAAATTTTGCAGCAGCGCAATTGGTCAATTGCCCTCCCAGCAATTCCGTCCCAATATATCTCGCCGTAAAGATTATATCCAATTGTTGTTGTGAATTAAACCGACCATACATGGCACAGTTAGAAAATTCCCAATTGAGGATCACTTTACCTGTGTTAGGGTCGGTAGACTTGGAGAAGTTAGGGGTATCGCAGTCTGGTTGAGTATCTAGACCAAAGGGTTCGTTGATGTCATTTTGCGGGCGTAGATATATTCTCCAATCATTCCCTCCGACTCCAGGAATAAAATCAAAACCGAGGGGTAAGGTATCCGTTATTATGAGTCCAGTTTTAGCACCGTTATTTCCTTTACCATGGATATAGTTTAAAGCATATACCAAGTCTTGATTTGATTTTGTTATAGTTGGGACTCTATTATAGGGAAAGTTTGTAGGATATGGGTCACCAATACCTGCTCCAAAACTTTTCCTAAATCTCATAAGTGTAGCCTCAGGATTGCCAATATTGGTATTGTCGCAAGATCTACTTAAGCTGGGATCAGAAGATGAAAAACAATTTTGAATAATATCTCCTACAGCTACAGACGGATCAATATATAAAGACAGTGGTCGGCTGGCATTAGTATTATTTCCAGCAGGTGTCGTAATCCTGATGGCAGTTGGGCCATCTAAGTAATAGCTACCTAAACTAGTACTAGATACATCTAGTAAAACAGCACTTGCTCCAGTAGAAACACCGCTAGCTACTAAGTTATTTAGTGTACCATTATCGTAGTTTGACTCTACCCAAGAATTTATTTGCCCGACGCCTATATCGTGCCATGTGCCTCCTATCAATAGCTCTATGCTGTTTTGATTTCGACCAACGTAATCCGTAAAAAAAGTATTTGGAGGAATAGTATCGTAAAAAGTAAGTGGACCTGTATGTGCAGGCATTACTAATGCCCAACTGGAAACTCCACCAGGGTGCACAATAGATGCCATATCGCGTTCTGTTTTTAATAACCCAGTACCACTACTCGCAGGTGATGGAAGGCAGCCTAGAAAGGTTGGAACTGTGACATCTGCAGAGGGGCTGGCTTGCAAAGAAGTTCCACTTGCAAACATGGTAGGAGAAGATGCGAAATTGAAATTTGATCCTGCAGCAGGCATTTGAGTTCCTCCACTAGCGAGACAGTCCCACTTTAAGCAAACCTCTAATCTACCTGAACTACCCGCTGCTAATATGGTAGGCGTACCCGCAGTTTCCAAGTCAAAGATAACTTCTGTATTTCCACCAGCCAGATTGTTGATCTGACTATTTGCTATGTTTCCACCAGAAGATAAGCTAACCACTTCGACTCCATCTGGAAACTCCATACTAACACTAGTATTGACGCAGTCCTCAATTAAGGATGCACAACGATATCTTATGTTATAGCAAAAGTTACTACTTGCAGATGGATTTGTACTTACTGGCTCTGCATCTATCAGCAGTCCTGGCACGAGTAGGCTTCTATTAGAGTTAGTGCTAGGTGTGACAGTATGCGCCAAGGCATAGGTGTTTAGGCCTATGATAAGTAAGCATATTTGGAACAAGTGAACATATCTAGAACTATAAGTTTTTCTCAAAATTATTTTTTTATCAGCCTTAAAGGGCGTATTAAAAAAGCTGTTTTTTTAGGCTTTTACATCCGTTTCACGTATAATAAAAAGACCATATATTTGAAATTCAATAAGCGTGCCATTAGGTATTGAAGGGCTATGAGGTGGTGACAGGGTTATATCATAATTATTTATATATGAAAGAGTATTGTTTGGAGGTATCCACATGTGCCGAAGAGGCACAGTGGTCAGGCCATTCGTTATATCCTGCCTACGCGCAGACGCGATGAATCGCGTCTTTACCACACCCGCGGATGCCACTGCTGTCCCTTACCCCTACGCGGCTCCGCCTTGTCGAGCTTGGATGCCTATGGCATGTCGCGCATGAATGAAATGAGTGTGTGCTCCTGTCTTCTTTAGGGGGGCGCGAATCGCATGGAAAAATTTACGTGATCCCGACTCTTTTGCGGAGATAGGAAACGATAACATAATTGTTTAATCGACTTTTTTGGTCGAGGGTGAAAAGGAGGGGTCAACTATTTAACATTATTTCTTATCGTCATTTTATACTAGGCTTTCATGTTTTGCGTAATTATATTAGAAACCAACGAAATGAAAAACTACAGCTTTGCATTGCTCCTCTTGTGTGGCCTTCTCTTTTTGGGATGTAACCGAGATGACGATGACACTACCAGTATCCCAACCGAAGAAACTCCTCCTCAAAAAACGGCCCTAGAATTTGCAAATCTTGAAATTGGTAATTATTGGATATACGAAAAGTACTCTATTGATGCAGATGGAACAGAAAGTCTTATGTCTGGAATAGACAGTATGTACATAGCAGGAGATACTATTATTGAAGATAGGAGCTATTTGATTTTAATGGACCGAGTCTTTATTAGGGGACCGGAACTGTTATTTGATTCCGCTATGGCCATTTTCACTTTTCCGGAAAGAAAGGCGCTTTTCTCCCTTGACGAAGCCTTTGTATTTAATTCAGAGTTTTCAAATCAAGGCAATGCTTTTGCAGAACTAATATTTCAGTTACAAGATACAGTAACTAATATTTCTGTCCCTGCAGGCGATTTTAATTGCGTTAATTTTCAAGGGACTATAAATTCTTTAGAGTCTGACTATGAACATGGAGTCCGCATCAGTAACAAGTTTTATGCTGAAGATGTGGGCTTAATAATGAATCGTGAACCTTTCTACAGTTCGCCAACATCCCTAGAGGCTCGACTAGTAAGATATGGGCCAAATTAATTTGCTGCCCTCAATCTTTAAGAAATAATTCTTTATAAATTCCAAAAAACAAACTTGCGTCTAATCAATAAATTCTAAGTCAGATTAGAGCTTCTGTGCTCTTTTCTGCTGAATTTATTAGGCTTTCTGTTAATCTCTAAAAGAATTTCAGTTTACTTCTTTAAGGAGTATATTAGAAATGTCTTATCTTAAAGTATGATACTAGATGAACCAGAAGTAAAACGTAAAGTAAGATTAAGATAGTAGCATGTCTTAGCAATAGTTTTTGTTGGGATTGGAGTCTTCGTCTTTGGTGTATTAACAAAACTTCTAAGCCATCCATGGGCAGATTTGTCGATAACCATCGCGTCTTTTATTCTAATCTTTTCCTGCCTTCTAGCTATTATTAAACTCATCTTTTTTAGAAGCCCTAATTCAAGATTGAATCGGTAGAGTCAACAAAAAAAGCGAACAGAAAATCTACATTTCCTATTCGCTTTTAAAACAATACTGATATTTTATATCATGAACTAAGCCTCTTTGTTTGGCTTAGATTCAAGATTTGGATTGTTAGTATTATTCGGTTTTGAAGAAGGCTTCGGCTGAGCAACTGGATCGATGGTTTCAATCTTTGCTTCTTCTTCATCTTCTTCTGTTTTTTGAACTAGCGCCTTAGGCAAGCTCATTCCGCTTTGCTCTAAAAAGTCGCTTAACTGAGGCATCATTCCATAAAGACCTTGTACAAAGTTTCCTACCCCTTGTCCAGAACCATTGTCATAAACTACTACTTTATCGATGTCCAAATCTTGGATAGCAGAAGTCTGAATCTTAGCCAACTCTGTCAATTTGTCTATCATCAAGTATCCGATAGCAGACTGCGGATCACCACCTGCAGCTTCTACTAACTTTTTGAATCCTTCCGCTTGCTTAGTGAGCAAAGCTTCTTGTCCTTCCGCTTGTGCCATGTACTTACTCAAGATGGCGTCGGCTTGACCTTTCGCCGTTTCTCTTTGACGCTCCGCTTCCGCTTGCGCTTCGATGATGGCCATCTGTTTTGCAATGTCCGCTTCTACGACTTCATCGGCCTGCTTCTTAGCGAGCTCCATTTTTGCTCTAGCATCTTGTGCTTCTTTTTCTGCAGCATATGCTTCCTGCAATGCTTTTGCTGCAGCAACTTTTTTAGCAGCCGTAGCTCTTCTATCTGCTTCTGCTATTTCTTCATCTCTAGCAGCATTAGAAGCGGCGATTTTTATACTAGCGGTGTTCTTTCCTTCAGTAGCTAAAGCAGCGGCCTGTGCTTCCCCTACTTCTGCACGTTGATTGGCATCTGCTACTTTTACTCTTTGCTCTTGCACCGCTTCCGCTTGTCCAATGGCACCTGTTCTTTCCTCATTCGATACTTTAACTTTCGCATCGTTGATGGCTTTCGCAGCTGCTTCCTTACCCAGTGCTTGTATATAACCAGACTCATCTTGAATATCCGTCACGTTTACGTTGATAAGTTCAAGGCCGATTTTGTTCAATTCGTTCCCAACATTCATGTATACAGAGTCGACAAATTTGTCTCTGTCCGTATTCAGTTCCTCGATATCCATATTGGCAATAACCAATCTCATTTGACCCATGATGATATCATGTGCTAAGGCTCTAATCGCTGGCTGCTCTAGACCTAATAATCTTTCTGCCGCAGCAAGCATAAGATTCGGTTTGTTACTGACCCCTACCGTGAACTGAGCAGGGACGGACACTCTAATATTTTGCTTAGAAAGGGCGTCTTGTAGATTGACATCGATACTAATCGGTGTAAGATCCAAGTATCGATAATCTTGAATCACGGGCCAAATAAAGGCGGCCCCACCAGCATAACATTTTGCAGAAGATTCTCCACCCGTTTTACCATACACCACTAGTATTTTATCCGAAGGACATCGTTTGTACCTACTTATAAAAAAGATGACGAATAGAAAGATGATGAATAAAAAGAATCCTACTACCATTAATGATTGACCTACCATATTTATATTGTTTTGTTTGAAATATCTTCTTGAACTACGAGTGCAAACTCTCCGGCAATTTCCATCACTCTTATTTTCGCGCCCGTTTTTATTTCTTTATTATCTAATGATTTTGCTTTCATTTCACGTGTTGCTCCTTTGACTTCTACGTTGATGATTCCATTGCCTTCTTGAGCAGGTATTTTGAGATACACTTCTCCCAATTGTAAGACCGCATCATCCGCTTCCCAGTTCACATTTTCATCGTTGTTGAGTAATGTTTTCACAATAAGATGCAATGTATACATCGCTGCTAATCCTGCCATGGTACCTAATACCAGCGCCACGGGAGTAGTCATCTCCGACAACAAAAGTAACTTCATTGTCCATGCTCCAATCGATAGAAATGTCAATCCCGCCTTGAATATGCCTAGTCCATCCCCTCCTGCTGTATCTGAATCGGAGGACATATCGATATCCATATCAAAGTCCAATCCACCTACGATAGACAACAAAAGCATAAGTACGAGTAATCCTCCTGCTATAAAGGAAATCCATGTGAGATAAGCGATCATTTTAGTTGGTTTAGAATGCGGTTATACAAAAGCATCATATATTTAATGGTGCGGAAATTTTTCGAAAATCTTAAATCAAGTACAATTAAATAGTGATTGTCAGTGCAATTTTAGAATATACTACCAGCTACTTTTAGTGCAAGTAATCAGTGATTTAAAATTTAATTTCCGAACCATTGTATGTTAATAAAACATTAAAATCAAGATGTTAAGTTCCTAGGCAAAACACCCTTGGTCTAAGGAAATGGGATGTTAATCGATAAAATCTAATATAAGGAAAAGAAAGATAGTTGGAGCACTAATTTTTGAGATTTCATTACCTTTTCAAGATTTTTCTGATTGGATTCGCTAGTTTCATTTGGATTGAGTTTATCATACTTATTTGGAAGCTCCCCGTTAAATCCGATTGCCATCAGAGCGGGACGGGTCAAACATATGTTATTGAAAGAACCTTTACAGCATTAGATGCTTGTGGAAATTCAGATATTTATTTGCAAACTATAACTGTTCAAGATACGACAAAGCCAATATTAGCAAATGTACCTTTAGATATAACTGTAGAATGCAGTAGCCTTCCAGTACTTGGAGATCCAGTTACCGCTACC
>CAYWOZ010000158.1:3970-8071 GCA_964458675.1 uncultured Saprospiraceae bacterium | reverse complement strand
AGAGATTAGTAAACACATAATTGTTTTACCGCATGCACAAACTATTACTTCATTCACCTGTTTAGTAATCAATTTTTAAAATCATCGCCTAACGTCTACACCCTTAAGATGCAGGCACTTTCCAACAAATTGTTCAAACCATAACAAGTTTCACCTTAAAGCGTTATATTTGTTTAAACTTAAATTATAATTTGTTAGGATTTAATTATAAAAAGTCTGTACAAGCCTTAAACTTCTTTGCTATTCAAGAAGGCGGCTCAATCAATAAAATGAAGGCCTTGAAGCTAATTTGGTTATCAGACAGGTTGCACTTAAGGACTTACACAAGACCTATTTTAAACGATACGTATTTCGCTTTAAACTATGGCCCAATTGCATCTCACACAAAAGATTTAATTGAAGACACTGATTTCTTGTCTCCAGAAGAAAAAGAATATAGGAATACTTATATCCAAAAGGAAGAACCATATTTATACTCCTCTAAATCAGAATTTGTTGATACAGTTTTTTCTAAAACAGATTTAGAAGTAATGAACACCATTTATGACACATATGGCAAAATGGATGAGTTTCAACTATCTGATGAATCACATAAATACCCTGAATGGAAAAAATTTGAAGGCCATTTAAAATCAACTGGCTCCTCTAGATTTCCTATGAACTATGAAGATTTTTTTTCTAGTTCAAAAGAAAAATCGATTTTTACATCGACCATTGAATCCTTAAAATTATCAAAAGAAATTTTCCTTGAAAACGGATATATTTATCGTTTGATATGAAACTCCCATCGGATTTATTTAAAACTAGTATTTCTCCGCGAAAGGTTTTTTATTTTAGAAGTGAGCAATTAAATACTTCAATACCACACTACTTTATTTGTGTCGCAAAGTCAGAGAATGACATGTTAATTCTTGTATGCTGCACTTCACAATTTGAAAAAAGAAGGCAATTTATTGAGTCTAGAGGATTCCCGCATTCCACTTTGGTTTGGGTTCCACCTACTTCAGAAAATGGATTATCTGTTGATTCGTATGTCGATTGCAATAGTTATTTTGATTATACCGTAGACGAATTTATTGGATTGTATGAATCTGACATATTGGAACTAAAAGGTGAAATATCGGAAGACCATATGGCCCAGATTTTAATTGGAATCTCTGACAGTCCATTAATTGAAGACAATATAAAGGAAAAATTTCGATAAAAAACCACATACGACCCTGTATAGATTTTTATAAATACATTTTCTCTTTTTAAATTGGATCCTATATAATAGTCATGCAACATATCCCTGATTACATGCCTTTTACTCTTTCTTATTCCTCCAAAGATTGGACTGCCTTCCTAAAAATATTCTTTAAGTTCCTAGCGTTATATATAAAATTTATATATTTATACGATTGCTTGCCAATGGTTTCTTTGGCAAGCGACATGAACATTAAAATCAATTGGAAAAGCTAAGGCTCATTCTACCATTTTGGTTTATTGTATGAATTGCAACAAAGAACTACACAAACGTAAAAATTAAGGTAGACATGGAATCTCCAATATCAGGCATAGACAATTCAGGACCTCAATATCCAATGGGAGAAAAAGCCAAACGCTCTTCCACGGTGATAACTATAGGGAAATGGATTCTTGGAGCAATGTTTATTCTAACTTTATTTTCTCTTGCTATAGGCTATTTTTTTGAGGATAATATTAAAGCAAGACTAGTAGAAGAAATCAATGCACAGCTCAAAACGGAACTCGGTGTAGAATCATTTCAGCTTTCGCTTATCAAGGGATTCCCTTATGTATCTGCTGAATTCAGAAATATTATACTTAATAGTACCTTCGAAGACGCCGCTCCATTTATAGAAGCCTCTTCACTTTCCTTCAAGCTTTCTTTGAGTGACATTATACGCTCAAAAGTAAACGTACAATCTGTGCTCATCCAAGATGGAACACTCATTGTATCCATCGATGATAAAGGCATCCCCAACTACAAGGTGTTTAAGACAAGTGACAAAAAGAAGTCTGAAGAATTCAAAATGGGTATCGAGGAGGCAACCTTAAAGAATATAGAAATCATTTATACCAATCAGAATACTGATATTACCAGTCGGATGCTTCTTGAAGACGCTATACTTAATGGAGATCTGTCCTCTAACTTGTATGCGCTGCAAAGCAAAGGAATTGCCGTCAGTCACTTTATTGATGTAGGGGAATATAGATTTGTAGCGGGTAATCAATTGGCCTTTGACTTTATATTAGATATAGATATGAATAAGAACCTATACACTTTTGAAAAAGGGAATCTTATCATTGACGAAAATGAATTTGATATTACAGGTGATATTGAGGCGGATCCTGCTGGCTTTATTTATGACTTAAAGTCCCATTCCAAGGCAGGCAACTTGGCTTCAGCACTAACCTTACTTCCTTCTCAGTATATAAAATCATTTAAGGGAATTAGTAGTACGGGTACTTTCGCCCTAGATTTTACCTATAAAGGCCAAAAAACAGCTAAAACTAATCCTGCACTCACCTCAACACTTCTATTAAAAAGAGGCGTCATAAAAAGTCCGCACTTTGAAGAGCCTTTGAAGAATGTCTCTATGAAGGCTAATTTTACCAACGGTGAAGATAGAAACCTGAAGACAAGCCTTCTTTCAGTCTCTAATTTTAAAGGCTACTTCAACAAGAAGCTTACCCAAATGGAACTAGAAGTATTCAATATGGAAGACCCCTTGGTCGATCTCGAATTAGATGGAGTTATTCCTTTACAATCTATCTACAAATTTTTCCAGCAAGACAATATAACAGATGCTAAAGGTACTTTGAGCATAAAAAACCTCAGACTAAGGGGCAGGCAAAGACATATGACTTCTGCTTCAAAAATGTCTAAGGTTAATGTAGGCGGAGAAATCGTTTTTAATAAAGCTCAATTGAGTATAAATGATTTTCCATTTAGAGCAAAACAAGGAAGTCTAGCTTTTAAGGGAAACCAAATAGCAGTAAAATCACTAACATTAGAGGGGGCGGACAGCGACGCTGAATTCTCTGGTAAATTCAGAAACCTCATCCCTGTGTTGTTTGCGGATTCTACCAATTCTCATAATGTGCAACTCCTGTTTGACTCTGAGCTGGTATCTAATAAAATGGATTTCGACCAGCTGCTCAACGTTTTTACGAGCCAGGAGAAAGAAGAAGGTTCAGAAACAGAAAGCATGGGCTGGCATTCAAGGTTAAGTGGTTTTCTTGATGGGACTTTTGAAGCTGAAATTGACAACATGCATTATAATGACATGGTAGGCTCGGATTTTGAAGGGAGTGTTGATTTTGAAAAGGACATTCTCACTATTGACGGAGATGTAAAAACCATGGATGGTTTTATGAGTATAGAGGGAGAGCTCTCCCTGCTTAAGAGGCCGAAACTTATCGCTGAGATAGAAGGAAAAAAGATAAACGTCCGTAAGCTATTTGACCAGTCTGACAACTTCGGGCAAGAAGTCATTCAATCCAAAAACCTCAAAGGCCGCATGAATGTCAATATGCTTATCAACGCTTTCTTTGACGAGCAAGGCGTCTTCCAAGCCGACGATTTACACGTATACGCTGGATTAGAAATTCAGAATGGAGAACTTATAGACTTCGAACTACTAGACAACTTTGGAAAGTTCGTCAAGAGAGATGACCTGGATAGAATAAAGTTTACTACCCTAGAGAACTGGTTTGAAATCAGGAATGGAAAAATTCATATCCCTGTAATGTTTCTACAAAACAATGCACTAAACTTGAATGTAAGTGGAGCACATAGTTTTGACCATGACATCAGTTATAATATTCAGACCAATGCTCTGCAAGCGCTTAAGGATAAGATAGTAAAGCACGACAAGTCAAGACGGCCTAAGAAAAAGCTAAAGAAAAATATTTTTGATCTTCACTATACTATTACTGGAACGATTGAGAAATATGTAACCAAGAAAAACCGAGTTGCAGTGCAAAGAAATTTTGAATCGAGTAAAGCGCATAAGGAGAAAATCCGCAGAGTATTAGAAGGTTCTTTTGGCGATTTTGATCTTACATCTACTATTACTGCGAATACAATCATCAATA
>CAYWOZ010000158.1:3596-3870 GCA_964458675.1 uncultured Saprospiraceae bacterium | reverse complement strand
TCTTTTGGCGATTTTGATCTTACATCTACTATTACTGCGAATACAATCATCAATACCCCTATGCCTAAAAAAGAAATTCCAAAAGCAACTCCTGCACCTAAAGTCAAAAAGGAAGTTATTCAAGCTTCTTTAGATGAAGGCATTCCAGAGTTTGATGTGGAGGAAGATGATGTAGAATACATCGAATTCCAAGGTGATGATGGTGACTGACCGATGCGAAGCTAAAAAGATACAGTGTATCTTTTTAGGGAAGGAACCGAGGCCCCTGCCGAGG
>CAYWOZ010000158.1:0-3496 GCA_964458675.1 uncultured Saprospiraceae bacterium | reverse complement strand
CAACTACTATCTACAATCGAAACTCATCCTCTCAATTTAGTAAAAATCTATTCGTAACCGTTGCGCAGCTATTTTGATCCAATGGATCAAAATAGGTTAGGAACCGAGGCCCCTGCCGAGGCAACTACTATCTACAATCGAAACTCATCCTCTCAATTTAGTAAAAATCTATTCGTTGGTGTTGCGAAGCAATTTTGATCCAGTGGATCAAAATAGGTTAGGAACCGAGGCCCCTGCCGAGGCAAGTACAGCTCTCTTAGAAACAAAATCCCCAATTAAGCATAGGCCTAGTCATTTGTGTTACTAACATAAATCTCCTACTCGCTGAAAGAGCCTCTCATTTGGGCATGCACCTTCTCCTAACTATTAAATTTATTCCTAAACCTAAAGTTATTTTTGGATTCAATTTGTCATGATTTTTCAAAAAATCACGCCAAATTGGTTTCTAGACTTACATAACCCAGGGTTTCACCCTGGGCTATGTTGTATTGCCCCTTCAGGGCAAGCTTTACCAAATAAATAGACACGTATTGTTCCATATAAAAAGCCCGCTGCACCAAAATGGTGTAGCGGGCTTTTTTATATGGAACAAACTCTCCTATTGAAGCTTAAACTTCACAGGAAGGTTGAACTGCACTTTTACAGGTCGCCCACGCTGCTTACCTGGATTCCAAGTAGGCATCATTTTTACAATTCTTAAGGCTTCAGCACCACATCCAGCTCCGATATCTCTTACCACATCTGGAGTTGTGATTTTACCACTTTTATCTACTACGAATCGAATTACCACGGTACCTTCTACGCCGTTTTCACGAGCGATAGCAGGGTACTTGATATTACCGTATATAAATTCAAGCATTTTTTTCTGAGCACACGCTTTCTTAGCTGCCTCATCTCCTGCGGATTCACATCCAGGGAACTTAGGCATCTCTTCCACGACCTTAAAAATCTCATCCACTTCTGGCTCTGGTGGCGGTGGTGGTGGTGGCGGTGGTGGTGGCGGAGCTTCTTTTTTAGGCGGAGGTGGCGGTTCATCTACCACAGTCTCCTCTTCAACCGACTGATCAATAAATTCTGGCTCTTCCTCTTCTTCTATTTCCTCTTCAGGAACTTCCTCAATAACTGGAGGCGGCGGAGGTGGCGGCGGAGGTGGTGGTTCAGCAGTTCTCGGTGGCTCTACCTCGATGTCATCATCGATTTCCAAAGCATCATCCGGTATGTAAAAAGATTTATCATACTGCGTCCAACCAAATGCCAATGTTGTCAAACCGATAGACAAAGCCAAACCTAATAAGGTCAGAGGTGTTCTAAAGTTTTTCAAGGCATTCACTTGAGGATACTTGGTTCTAGAACCGAGCAGTGACTTCGTTACGTCGTCACCATGGTCCTTAGAGGCAAAACCACTAAACCTACTTCTCATCGCGAAGACGAGACCCAACACCAATAAAAACAAGACAAACAACACTATTCCTAGTGTGCTTCCTGTTAATGCGATGTCAACTAAAAAAAGCATATTTTAAGTAAATTTAATGTACACGTATTTAAATAGTGCAAATCCGCAGATTGCACCGATAATATTAGCTATAATATCCAAATATTCAAAATATCTACCTGGGAAAAAGTAATACTGCATCAATTCCATGCCGATTCCATAGACAGAAGAAAGTAATATCGCTATCACGACGGTTCTTCCACTCAGATCTACTTCATTTTTCCAATTTCCCCAGAGGATAGAAGCACTCAATATACCATATACGGTAAAATGTCCCAGTTTATCCATCGCTATCAAGTCAAAGATAGATTCCGGTAGATTGATACCTGCCTTTGTCGATAAGCCCAAAATCACTAAGGACCATATAAACGCTGGCACGTAGTACTTCACAGATATAGATGTTATAAGGTTTATTTTTGGTGTGTAGAACCAGAAATATTTTTAAGAAATCAATTCTTCGTAGGCTTTCGCATCCAATAGGGCATCCACTTCACTAGGATCGCTCATCTTAACTTTGATAATCCAGCCATCACCATACGGATCATTATTGGCCTGCGTAGGATCATCCCCCTCGTTTTCATCCAGCTTCTTGTTGAATTCCAATATCTCACCTGATACTGGCATAAACAAATCAGAAGTTGTCTTCACCGCCTCTACGGTTCCAAATACCTCATCTTTGGCCAGCGTCTCGCCAACTGTCTCTACCTCTACATACACCAATTCGCCCAATTCAGACTGCGCAAAATCACTAATCCCAATTGTAGCCACATCTCCATCGATGCTGATCCATTCGTGCTCTTTCGTATATTTTAGTTTCGCAGGTATATTCATTTCTACTATTTATATGTTGTTTTGACTGAAAGTATAAAGAAACGAACTTTGGCAGATATAATGTAATTCTGTGCTAAGGTTTTTGTGGGAATGATTTGGTTGATTGACGAAACGATAGTGAAGGCTAGCCTGCCAAACAATTGATAATGATTGCTTGCTTGCCAACAAAATGATAATGATTGTAGGGGGCCATCACGATCTTCGACGTGACCGCGTCATCCGCTAGTATAGGATATTTTGGCTGCGCATTTTGAGACGCGATGAATCGGCGTCTCTACAGGCCAACCCGCATATCCTATATCGCTACTACCGCTTGTCCTTGCGCACGCTGTGCGACTCGCTTGGTGACCTGCGGTCAGTCGCGATTGATTTTCGTTTTATGCCTAATTTTATTTCTACCTATTATATGAAGGAGACGCAATATCTTGCGTCTCTACTTTGTGGTGTGGAATCTATCCTCTTTCCAATTTACCGGATTGTTTGTGATGTAATTTTGGATTTTGTGGAATTCCTCCTCATTTCGGATGACATGGTCATGGTATCTGGCTTGCCATTTGAAATCTGGGTTGACATTCCGTGCATTTTTGGTGACACCTATTTTGTATCCACGGATGATCGATGCCAAATTTTTGGATTGAGGTCCAAATTGGTTTTTGGTATGGCGGTGATGCGGATTTGTGAATTGGTTTGTGCATGACATGGGTGGATTTGCGCGTTGGGGTAGAGACGCAAAATTTTGCGTCTCTACGTTTAGGACGGATTTCGCAATTTGAATCACCCCATGAATGTGATTCGGCATAACAACATGGTTATGCAATTTCACAAATGGAAAATGTTCTGGGATTTCGTCCCAATATTTTCTGGCCATTATTCCAATTTCAGAACACATCATTTCATTGTTTTGAATTTCGCCAAAATAATGGCGGCGGCCCGCTGTACAAATCGTTATAAAATAAAACCCATTGCTACCGTAATCCACCAAGGATGCCTTGTAGTTTCTATTCGATATTTGTTTTTATATTTTTCCATCTTTAATGCGACGAAGCTATTGATAGAATTCCATAAATTTTTAATAATAATTTTCCAGGCTAGGGGTAGTAGCGAAATGAGGTAGTCACGAGGGCTAGTACTTCTCACTGAAGAGTAGCTGAGCGAAAGAGCGAAGATGCTATG
>CAYWOZ010000157.1:0-8079 GCA_964458675.1 uncultured Saprospiraceae bacterium | reverse complement strand
ATAACTTAATACTATTGATGTTCAGACTTACTTTATTAGTTTTCGTTTACATTCTTACATCTAGCAGCATCTTCTCTCAAGAGGACGCCTGCAATAAACTAGGTGTATGGTTATGGCGCTTTGAACAAACTGGCCAACAGTCCCACGAAAATCTAGCCCGCACTATTGGGTCCATGGGTGGCAAGCGTATTTTTATAAAGGTAGCTGACGGAGGATATAGCCCTACCGCCTGGCCAACCATCGCGGACCAAAGCATCCCACCTATTTATGAAGTAGAAGACGTAGAAGCTTGGGCATGGTCCTATAACTATCCTGGCAATGTCGAGGCACAGGCTAGAGCATTATACGAAGCAGCCAAGACCGGTTACCAAGGATACGTCGTAGATATTGAGATAGAATTCAATGGCGCAGACGACACTTTAGAAGCACTCATGCTAGCCTTTTATGACGCTCGCGAGCAAGCCATTGCAGATGGATTTGCGAGCGAGGATTTCGCTTTTTATGTGACTACTTGGGGCAATCCCATGTTGCACAACTTTCGTATCGACATTATAGATGACTATGTCGACGGCTTCATGCCGCAAACATATATAGAAGAATGGGCAGGTCAGCATCTGTCCGCCATCGAAGCATGTATCGCAGAGGGAAAAGCAGAATATGCAAGTCTAGGTGCGACCAAGCCTTTGCATCATATCCTGAGCACCGCACAAGAAATATTAACTGCAGAAGAAATTACAGACTTTTTCAAATTGGCAGGTCCAGAATCTTCCCTTTGGAGAGTGCCTGGCGGAGGAGTCTCCACCTTGATTTGGGATCGCTGGAGAGATGTAGATTGGGAGGTCAATTTTTGCCAACCCGTATCTACTCAAGGTATAAGCACACAGGACTTTCATGTATTTCCAAACCCGACCTCAGAATTTATCCAGCTCACTTCTGCGGAGTTAGATCCTAGAGGAGGCGTTCAGATTTACAATTCCCAAGGTACCCTCCTTTTACAGACCACCTTTGACAGAAACCCTATCAATGTATCCACACTACCCGCAGGAATGTACCACCTTGTGCTTCTACATGAACAGGGTCACATTCATCGTAGAGTAGTAAAACTATAATCCATGGTCATCATATTCTGCTTACTCGCAGCGGGTACTGCCTTTGCCGTTTATCGCAATCTCAAAAATATTTTTGGCATCTATCAGCATCTTAGCGACGAAGATATCGATGCCTACCAGACTGGTCAACTTTCAGAAGACGACCGTCGTTTTGTCACCAAACACTTGGGTATATGCGAGCGATGCCAGCAGGCAATGATTGACTACGACCCAGATGACCACCATCTCGACCACTTAGTAGATTAGGCTAAGATTTAGAAGTTGTATTTGGCGCCATGCCTCTTCTGAAAAAGTCGAGGCACCGCGCTATCCGTTTTACTACGGTCTCTATCACCATGTTCTGCTAAGCTATCTACCAGTCTCTCCTCGTCCCTCATCGAGCCAGTCAGATAGCAAGCATCACTATGGTGCTAGCCACCTACGTGCTCACTCCTATCGCTTGTCGAAAAAAAATTAAAGAGTCCTGGAAGCTTGTCCTGCATTTTTCAGCGGGGGACGGCAGCTCATAGGAAGAACAACAAGGCAATCGTATTTCATCCCTGCCAGCCGTCAGGCAGGGAGGGCACAGCCACTCGACGAACGATTCATTTTTTTTTACTGATAGTACCAGTTATGTGTGTTTTGAAAACTGCATGATATTATTCCTTAATTCAACAAAATACTTGTTCTTAAAATAAACCCCGTTCGTCGATGGCTAAAGCCGTCGATGCCATATGCTTATCGCGGTTTCATTATGCATTCTTTTTTACGCCGAGGAGTTAATGCACATTTCGGAAATAGATATCCAAATTCTACTGGACAGAAAATCTAATCCTCTAGCCCCCCCTTGAGTTGAACCCATAAATACACTATATTGGCTTATATAAACGCCTATTAACACCAATGGAAAAATTAGACCAACGCCTACTTGAATTATTCGATGATAAAAATCGAAAAGAAAAAATCAAGATACATCTAGACCATCTATATAGCTCGATAGAACGCAAAGAAATAGAACTACTGTCATTGCAGGACCAACTCTCCAAAGAAGAACGCGACGTAGATAAATTGGAAGAAAAAGGCCTGTATACATTATTTCTAACTGTCCTAGGTACCAAAGAACAACAACTAGAAAAAGAACGTCAAGAGTACCTACAAGCCTTCATGAAAGTACAAGGCTTAGAAGAAAATTTACATATTCTAAGAGAAGAAAAAGCATTCCTTCAAAAAACATACAGTGGACTTCAAGGAGTAGAAAAAAATTTCAAACAAACATTAAAGAGAAAAATCGACGATTTAATTAAAAAAGAAGATTGTCCACCGCAGCTAGTCAAATTCATAGAAAAGATATCAAGCTACAGTATCAAAATCAGAGAACTAGAAACTTGCATAAAAAAAGGAAATATCGCTAGAAAATATTTACAAAAAGTAAGCGCTGGATTACAAGACTTAGACAGTTGGGGAATTCAACCCAGCCACAAACTCAGCAACAAGGCAAAAAAGATTGTAGATAGAGTAAACAAAGACGCCTATATCGCAAACAACTTTCTACAAAAATTTGAAGCCGAATTACAAGAATTAGAAGACCACTTTGAACTTGACTTTCGAAGAGAGATCAGTCAATTCGAAATTTTCATAGACCAGTTTGTTGATGCCTTGATTACCGATTGGATCGTAAAACTCAAAATATTTAATTCCAATAATCTTATCTATAGCATCTCTGACAAATCTATCCAAATTACAGAAATGCTCCAATACGAAATAGAAAAAACGCAGAAATACATCGAAGAAACTCAGAACGACAAAGCGAACTTTATACTAAAAAGGGTTCGGTAATTAAACGTTAAATCACTGATTATCGATAAATTTCAATTAACTACTGCTTTCTTAAAGTACTAATAATCGAATGATTAGTATTTTGTGATTTAAGGTTTTCAAAAAATTACCGAACCATTCTACTAAATAAAATGGAGTCATGATTTATATTATAGCAGCAGGCCTTATAGGAGTACTCGCTTTTTTAGGGATAAAAAATATCAAACGAAAGAGCAAATGGAATATACCCAAAGAGAAATTTCCACCCCGATGGCGAACTCTTTTGGTTCAAGAAGTAAACTTCTATAATTCGCTTACCGAAATAGAAAAATCTCTGTTTGAATATAAAATTCATGAATTCATCCTTAACTATCGCATCACTGGTATTACAGTAGATGTAGAACCCATTGATAAAATATATGTGGCAGCGAGTGCGGTGATTCCTATCTTCCAGTTTCCGACATGGCGCTACACCAATTTATTTGAAGTGCTTTTATATCCAGACATGTTCAACGAAGAGTTCGCCACCACAGGACCAGGGCGAAATATTCTAGGCATGGTAGGCACTGGCTATATGCAAGGCAAGATGATTCTTTCCAAACCAGCGCTACACCATGGATTTGACAACAGTAGCGATAAAAAGAATACGGCTATCCACGAATTTGTCCACCTCATAGATATGCAAGATGGTGTCATCGATGGTATCCCGAGTTTGCTTCTAGAACAACCCTACGTGCTCCCCTGGCTCGATCTTATCAATCACAAAATCGATGAGATCTACGAAGAAAAATCTGACATCAATCCATACGGTGGCACCAATAGAATTGAATTTTTCGCGGTAGCTAGTGAGTACTTTTTCGAACGCCCCAAGCTGCTTTCTAAAAAACACCCTAAGCTATATAATATCTTAGAAGAAATTTTTGATCAAGACATGGATGAACGAGAACTTAAAAGAGAGAAGCTGACCATCGGTAGAAACAGTCCTTGTCCTTGTGGAAGCGGTGAAAAGTTTAAACGTTGCTGTGGGGTGAAGACACAGGATTTTTATGGTTGAGATATGTAGAATAAGGATAGCCCTTTTTTTCCAACCCCAATGGGGTGAAATGTTTGTAACCCAGTGCGTCAGCGTTGGGCAACAAATAAGCCCAAATCCATTTTCGCGTGATTTTCTTTTAAAAATCATGACAAAATGCGAGCAAGAATTAATAAATATTTCGGAGGAAATACCCCAATCTCCTACTGCACAGTAGACAAAGCCGCTTCTCCCAACTCAAACATCTCGCGCTGGTAGGCAGCACCTAGTTTACGCTCTAGGATATTCCCTTTGCTATCTAAAAATAGAAGCGTTGGATAGCCTTCTACATTATATAAGGTAGCTAGGTTAACTCCATTACCTTGCTCCGCGTTGACTTTGTAGCTGACAAAATTGTCGTTCATGAAGTCTCCTAAACGGCGGTCCGGAAAAACATCCTGATCCATCAACTTACATGGTAAACACCAAGTGGTATAAAAATCTACAAAGACGAGTTTATTCTCAGCCGTGGCTTTGTCTAATACGTCGGACAAGGTTTCGCTTTGGGTGAATTGGACGCCTGTCTGCTTAGCTTCTCCGCCAAGATTCTTTTTAGACTTACAAGCTATTATGGTGAAGGCACATAAGAGGATGATAATCCAAGAGGATATTCTGATATCTTTCATTGTTTGAAATTATGTAGTATTAAAACAATGTAGTGAGAGGGTATGTTTTTCTGCTATTCAAATATATGAATAATTTCAATATTTAAAAGGTAAATTAACTCTTTACTTTTATCATAGTACACCTTCTCAATTCAAATAATCTTACTTTTGCAACAAAAAAGACGATGGCGGAAAAGGAAAAACGCACAGATGTAAATGCCCTTGGAGAATTTGGCTTGATAGACCACCTGACTAGGAGTTTTCCATTGCTCAATGAATCTACGATCAAAGGGATTGGAGATGACGCTGCCATCATAGATAGTGGCAAGATGCTCACAGTCGTATCCACAGATATGCTCATCGAAGGTATTCACTTTGACCTGATGTATACCCCACTTAAGCATCTCGGATATAAAGCGGTCGTCGTGAATGTATCCGATATCTATGCCATGAATGCGATACCAAAACAAATCACAGTTTCCATGGCTTTGTCTAATCGTTTTTCAGTAGAAGCCTTGGAGGAACTGTATAGTGGAATCGAACTAGCTTGTGATAGATATGGGGTGGACCTCGTGGGCGGAGACACTACTTCATCGCCAAAGGGGTTGTCCTTGAGCATCACTGCAATTGGGCAAGTGGCCAAAGGAAAACAGGTGTATAGAAATACGGCCAAGGTCGGAGACTTGCTTTGTCTGTCTGGCGATTTGGGAGCGGCCTATCTGGGACTACAAATTCTAGAACGAGAGAAACAAGTCTATTTATCCGCTCCGGGTGCGAAGCCTGACTTGGGGGACCAAAATTATCTGGTCGGGCGTTTGCTCAAGCCGGAGGCACGGAAGGATATGATTGTCCAGTTTGATCAGGCAAACCTGATTCCAACTTCTATGATTGATATTTCTGATGGGCTGGCTTCTGAGCTGTTTCATCTCTGTAGCCAGTCTGGAGTCGGTGCTTTTGTCGAGGAGTCTGGGGTACCGATTCATCCTGATACGGAGAAGCAGGCAATTGATTTTAAGATTGATCCGATCACCTGTGCTTTGAGTGGTGGCGAGGATTATGAGTTGCTTTTTTCTATTCATCCAGATGATATGGAGAAGATCAAGTATATGCCTGGGGTCTATATCATGGGAGAAGTGGTACCTAAGAAAGATGGAATTAAGTTGCATACGAAGGGGGGTAATATTCATGAGATTACAGCGCAGGGGTGGACGCACTTTTCTTGAATTATGAATGGTGAATGCCTGCCCAGCGTAGCTTTTGCGGAGATGGGGTGAATTATGAATTTTCTAAGTTCACTTGTTCAAGTAAAAGCAACGCTCGCTTGTTCGCTTAACACCTAAGGAACCAAAGCAACTCTTGCGTGTGCAAGACACCTAAGGCTTCACTCACTTGTTCATATAGCACCTATTGAAATTTTGAGCCACGAGTATAGAATCAAAAATCCTCGGCTCTCAAACTGAACGCATCCAAGAACACTTCAGCGATGCGAGTAAGGGATAGTAGTCATGCGACCAACGGAAGCAGTCCAAGCCTTGCAGCCTAGCTTTGTAGTCTAGCAGGTGCAGGACCGTGTGACGAATAGCCCGACCCCATCTGTGTATAAGGCGCAATGCATTGCGCCTTATACACAGATGGGGATACTCCCAAACAATCTTTATTGTACCCATGGAATATTTCATTTAATACCTACTTTTACAAACTTGATTTAATGAGCAATGGCAGATAAAAATATAGTAAGATACACCAGTCCGTCCAATATCGCGCTGATAAAGTATTGGGGTAAATACGGGCGGCAATATCCTCGGAATGCGTCGATCAGTCTGACGCTCGATAGTGCCTACTCGGATACGTCGGTGGAATATGTGGGGCGCGAAAAGGCAGGTGAGATGGCGTCGATAGAATTCTATTTTGAGGGAGAAGCGAATGCTACATTCCAGGCTAAACTGGAGAAATATCTGAATAGTATATTAGACGAAGTTTCGTTTTTGAAGACGCATCATTTGGTGATACGATCGAGCAATTCTTTTCCGCATTCGGCAGGGATAGCGTCTTCGGCTTCAGCGATGAGTGCGATAGCAATGTCTCTCTGTCAGATAGAACAACGTATCGGAAAGGGCTATGAAGGAGAGGATGAAATGATGCAAAAAGCATCCTATCTGGCACGACTGGGGAGTGGTTCTGCTTGTCGGTCTGTGTATCCCATTGCGGCGATTTGGGGAACGCATCCAGAGATTGCTGCAGGGAGTAATGACTATGCCATCCCATGTGGAGGGCAACTACACAAAGTGTTTAACACCTACAAAAATGATATCCTCATCATCAGTCGAAAAGAGAAATCGGTGAGCAGCACGCAGGGGCATGCGCTGATGGAAAACAACGTATACGCTGCTAGCAGATATTCGCAGGCGGAGGAGCGTATGACGCGGCTATTGAGCGCGATGAAGGCAGGCGATTTGGAAACCTTTGGGGACATTGTCGAAGGGGAAGCGCTAAGTCTGCACGCTATGATGATGGCAGCGAATGATCCATTTATCTTATTGCAGCCGAATACTTTGGCGGCCATAAGTCTGATTCAGGACTATAGACGTAAGTCGAAGGTGCCGCTGTATTTCTCATTGGATGCAGGGCCCAATCCGCATTTATTATATCCTGCACAATACACTTCCGAGGTGAAAGCGTTTATCTCTAGTGCGCTGCAGCCACTGTGCCACGAAGGTATGATTATCGCGGATGGTGTAGGCATGGGCCCTAAACAACTGGCATGAAACTATATATTATAAATCCTTGTTTTAGAGATATGAAGCAAATTATCTATTCTTTTGTTTTTGTACTGAGTATGACGGCTTGTTATGCCCAGCAGACGGTCGAGCGTACGGCGCATTGTGAGAATCCTGCTTTTGATCAGAAGGTCGAACGAATGATCAGCTTCTCGGTTCCGACTATCAGTGTCGAGGAATTGTATAAAATGGAGGGTGCTGTCATCGCAGATACGAGAAGGAAGGAGGAATATATCGTGAGTCATATCCCAGATGCGAAGTTTGTAGGTTACCGCGATTTTGACGTGGCGGAATTGGGTGATACGCCTAAGGATGCGCCTATAGTTCTCTACTGCTCTATTGGGTATCGTAGTGAAAAAATCGGGGAAAAGCTGCAAAAAATGGGTTACACCAATGTGTATAATCTATATGGAAGTATTTTCGAATGGGTCAATCAGGGCTATCCCGTAGTCAATACCCATGGAGAAACCACCGATAGGGTGCATACTTTCAATAAGAAGTGGAGCCAATGGCTGGAAGAAGGTAAGGCGGAAAAAGTCTGGTAGCAGGGCTACTTTGCCTAATTCTCATATAGGGCCTTATTATAACAGTCCTTCTTGATTGGAGTAGTATACAGAAGCCCAAGTGGCTATAAAAAGAATCATGAATATGGCAAAATACATAAGACATCTTCCTTTTCCTCCGGCATTTTCTATGTGATCACTCATCTAATATCGCTATTT
>CAYWOZ010000156.1:0-8101 GCA_964458675.1 uncultured Saprospiraceae bacterium | reverse complement strand
CTGAACCATCCAGGAACACGTGAAAATGGAATTATGAATTCAAAAAAAATCGTGCACCAAAAATAAATCATAACATCCATTATTAATAATGCCCGTAGGGACTGATAACCATCCGTCCGAACCATCCAAGAACACGCCCCATCCCATCGCACCCAATCGCGACGTGCCACCGGCACCCAAGCTCGACAAACGGAGTGCGTAGGAAAAAGCGGTAGAAACGGCATACCTTTTTTGTAGGTGGGCCTTGTAGAGACGCCGATTTATCGCGTCTCTGGCGAGCAGAAAAAAAGGTATACAGTGGATGACGCGGTCCCCAGCGTAGCGGAGGGATTTTTCCCAATCAATAAAATACATTGAGGTATTTATAGACAAAGAACTATCTTTGCGCAAACTCTAGATATACAATACATGACAGAGAAGACGAAATATGAAATGCGTGGTGTGTCTGCCGCTAAAACAGAAGTCCATGAAGCCATCAAAGGGCTAAGTAAAGGAATTTACCCAAATGCTTTTTGTAAAATTCTACCGGATATCGTGGGGGGAGATGAAGCATACTGTAATATCATGCATGCAGATACGGCAGGGACGAAGACGAGCCTGGCGTATATGTGCTGGAAAGAAACGGGAGATATCGAGGTGTGGAAGGGGATAGTGCAGGATGCAATCGTCATGAATGTGGATGATATGGCATGTGTAGGCTGCACAGACAATATCGTGCTGTCTTCTACTATAGGGAGAAATAAGAACCTGATTACTGGAGAGGTGATAAAGACGATTATCCGAGAAGCGAATGCGTTTTGTGAACGAATGGCTGCCTATGGTGTGGGCATCCATCCATCTGGTGGAGAGACGGCCGATGTAGGAGATATAGTAAGGAGCATAGACGTAGGATATACTACTTTTAGTCGTATCAAAAGAGAAAGAGTACTGGAGAATAATATCCAAGCTGGGAATGTGATTGTAGGATTTGCAAGCTATGGGCAGGCGACATATGAGACTAAATATAATAGTGGCATAGGAAGTAATGGGCTAACGTCTGCGCGCCATGATGTGCTAAGCGACTATCACGCTGTGGCTTACCCAGATTCATTTAATCCATTGACACCGAAAGAGGTTCGCTATACTGGAAGTAAGAAATTTACAGATAAAGTGACTTTTGACGGGACGGAGTATACTGTGGCGGACTTGCTGTTGTCTCCAACGAGGACTTATCTTCCTTTGCTTAAGCGAGTGTTTGATGATCATCTAGAGCAGTTAGATGGGGTGATCCATTGTACGGGTGGAGCACAAACAAAAGTGCTGCACTTCGCTGATAATGTGCATATTATAAAAGATAATTTGTTTCCGATGCCACCAGTTTTTCAGCTGATTCATCAAGAGTCTGGTACAGCTCTTAAGGAGATGTATGAGGTCTTTAATATGGGGCATCGCTTGGAAATTTATACTGATGCAAAGACAGCAGAAGCATTAATTGCAAAGGCTGAAGACTTCAAAATAGAAGCTAAAATCATAGGTCGAGTGGAGGCATCAAATGAGAAAATGTTGACCATTCAGCATGATGCAGATACAGCGATAGCTTATCCTTAAGCGCTTCGATATTATATAATTGTGTAAGATAAAGAATACATGTATTTAGATACTGTTTAAGTAGGTAAAATCAGGATAAAATTCTACTTTTGGGGCTTAACGGCCGAATTTAAGAACTTGCTTAATAGAACAATTTACATTCCATTTTTGCTCGCCATTTGGTGGAGCTTTTCCATACCTCTTTTTGCACAAACTAGTTTTTCGGCTTCAGGTTCTCACCTGAATTCTCTTAAACAGCTAAATACTTCTATTTCTGGTACTGTTGACCAAGTTACAGACAAGGTCGTTCAGTTAAGTTTTTTTAAAAATAGCTTGAGCTTTAAGGAAGAGAACTTGCTACTTCCGGTAGCAAAAGATGGTTCCTTTAGTGTAGAATTCGACTTGACATCGGATGTCGAGATTCGCTTGAGCTATGGAGAAGAAACTATTCCTTTGTTTTTGCAAAAAGGAGATGACCTAACATTGAATTTTCATGGAGAGAGCCCATTGAAGACTATAGTTTGTTCTGGCCGAGGGAAATACAACAATCAATTCTTGGTAGATATGAAAAATGCATTTTCATATATTGATCAAGGATTCGTCTTGTATGAAATGGAGCAAAAATCAAGTTCATCGTTTAAGCAAACTTTCGACAAAATATTACTTCAGAAAAATCAATTTTACGCTTCTTATGATAACGGCTTGAAGGCTAAGATGACGCCGGGCTTCAAGGAATATGTACAAATAGATAATCAATACTGGCACGCCAATCAGTTGCTTAATTTCAGAATAGAGAAACCACTAAGGACTGGTAGGGCTTCACCAATGGAATTGCCCAATTCTTATTTCAGTTTTTTGGAGGACTTAAATCTGAAAGAATCAGTTTTACTATCTAGTAGAAATTATTGTGAATTTTTAGAAGAGTATCTTAAATTTAAAGGAGAGCAAACCTCTTTAGAGAAGGACTTGAATTATGTATTTAAAAAAGTCTTGAAAGAGAATGTATTGTATAGTGAGGAAGGAGATTTTATACACCTTAATCAAGGAGACGAGATTGCCATCGTGAATGAGAATGAATCTCAATTCAACAAAGAAGCCATTGCTAAATTGCTACCAGTGTTTAAAGCAGACAAGTTGGACTTTGTAAAATTAAAAGATGGAACAAAAGGATGGGTGAGTGACCTTGATGCAAATCCTATTGCTTCTACATTTACAGCCTTGCCTTTAAATAAAAGAATTAAAAAATATGCAATCAACAAAATGCATAATTCGCAACTTTACAAGGAGCCAGGCCTGACTGAGGTCACTGGGGTGCTTGGGTATGGGGAAGAAGTGAAATACCTTCACTTAAAAACAAGCGAACACTTTAAATATTACCACCAGGGACTTGAGTACTATGGTACACTAGTGCAGGTCGAAAATAGCAGAGCACAAAGAGGATGGGTATTGAGTTCATTCTTAGAGCTTATGGAAAAGCAAGTAACTAGTGATGAAGCTCAGTCTATCTATTTATACAGTCTTACAGATACTTCTGAAGCGCGTCAGTATTTGACTGGTGAAGCTTTGTACTATACTTTAGCGAAAGCCCTGTATTGGAAAATTAAATTGTATCCGAATGCTGATATAGCTAGAGAGATTGCAGCTTTTGCATCGCATAATGAATACAAAGAGTTGAATGAAATTTTACGTGCGGAGTATGATGTCGAACAACTCAGAAAAAAACGCTCAGACGATTTTATAGAAACGTATGTGTATTCCAATCTGAAGTTCCCTGTAATTGGAGGATTGGATATTGGCTTACCTTTTGAGAAATCTGCTTACGTACGTGCGACACAAACTCAATCCGAAAAAACCTATGTAGATATCCCGCATGAATTGAAAGGTCGTCCAAGTAGCGAAGTGCAAATCTCAGGGAAAATATATGCTGGCGCTTTAAAGAAAGCAAGTCTGACGATTGTGTATGATTACATTAGTTTTCAAGAGGAAAAAATTCCACTTTTAGTAGATGCTGCTGGGCAGTATCATTTCGCAGCGGAATTAAAAGATCCGGTGCTTGCCTATTTACAGTGTGGGGATAAATCCGTTGAGCTATATTTATACCCTGGAGATAAAATCAACATGGATTTTGATGTTAATAATTTTCCAAATAGTATTCGAATGGAAGGCAAGTCTGCAGGATTAAATACTTACTTACTAGAGGAAGGAAAGACATTCGCATCTACTTTGAGATTAGTTATCAAGAAAAGTGAAACGCTTGCTCCCCAAGATTTTATGGACTTCGCGAAGACCTTAAACAAGAAAAGAAATCAGTTTTTTGATAAATATCAAAAGAAACATAAATTAACTCCATTAGATAAGTCGTTCATTAAGTCTAATCTTAATTATGCTTATGCTACAATGATGTTCAACTATGAAGATGTGCAGCAATATGTACAAAAGAAAGACGAAGTAGAATTACCTAATAACTATTTCTCTTTCCTAAAGAGTATTCCCTTATCAGTGGAAGATGTGCTACCGAATATCCATTATGTAGATTTTATTAATCAGTTTTTGGAACATCAAAAGCAAATGGGTGACAATCAGTTTTTGACTAAGACTGAATTGGCGAAACAGTTCTTTAAAGGAGAAGTACTTGCGTTTGTGCAAGCAAAAGAAATGGCTACAGTTTGTCAGTTGGGCAAGGCTCATTTGTATGGAAATTCTATTCAAGAGTTTATTGTCAACAATAAGTATGAACAATATAATAATGTATTACGAGCTATCTATAACGAGAATAAGCCTATTCAGACGGGTTCTACGGCTCCAGATTTTGCCTTGACAGATATAGATGGTAATTCTGTTCATCTCTCAGATTTAAGAGGAAAGGTGGTCTGTATTGATTTTTGGGCGACTTGGTGTAGACCTTGCATCAAGTCTATGACGTATAGTCAGCGAATGGTAGATCAGTACAAAGGAAAGGATGTGGAGTTCTTATATGTCAGTATGGATGAAAATGCGTCTTCATGGGAAGGCTATGTAAAAAGACAAGGACTTAAAGGAAAACATCTCAATGCAATGAGTGGCAAAGGCTATCTCTCCGATATCGCTAAGCTCTATAAGGTAAAGCAATTGCCAACTTATGTAATCGTAGATAAAGATGGAAAAGTTGCTTTTAACAAGGCTGGGTCTCCTGGAAATGCCGTGCTTCGTAACTTGATTGATGGTTTATTGGCGAGGCCTGGGTTTTAATTGATCTACTAATCCTAAACGCCAATTAACTAAGGAACCTAAATCCATAGTTCTTTTTCTATTGCTGAAACTTCTCTATAAGTGCTATGACTACGGTGTATGAAATCACTAGAGAGAAGAATAGAGCAGCGCCTAATCCTATGTAAACCCAAATATTCGTTTTTACTTATTCATCACCTTTTTGCTTTTTAGCAAGAGGATTATACCGATAATTACAAGTGGAAGGACAAATACCTTAAATACATGTGAAAGGATTTGAATTTCAATTGGAATTGGTCCATTGGCCACTCCAATCAAAGCCATACAAGCCGCTATAGCCGTGAAAATTCTAAACTGCTTAGAGTTGGTATCTACAATACCAGATTGATAATCTGCAATCAAAAGTGGGGCAATTAGAAAGCATAGAAATATAGAAGATGGACCAGCACTTAATGCTCCGAAAAAGAAAATAGTCACCGCCCATTTCCCTGCCACGGGTTCCAATGCACCAGCCATATCTAGCACATGTGTTACTTTCGTGCCTTCATAAAACATAGCTCCAGTGGCTACCGCCATGATGGCACCACTAATAATAAATATTAAAACTGCAGCCGTTATAGCATCCTTTTTTTGAAGTTCTAAGTGTTCTATAGTCCAACCTTTTCCTTTTACAAATAGTGGTCGAGATAAGAAGGTGGCAGCAGCCATGGTAGTACCTACAAAGGCGGCTACTAGCATTTTACCTCCAGCAACATTTGGTATACTAGGGACCATTCCTTTTATGACATCAATGGGTTGGGGTTGTACAAAAAAGAAAGAAAAAAGAAACGAAAAGGCCATCATGCTCACGAAGACGATTAATATCTTTTCGAAGAAAGTATATTTTCCTACTAACATCAAGAGGTAAAATGTGACCATTATAGCTACAGCAATCCCTAGTACAATTTCATATTTATAAGGGCCTAATCCTTCAAAATTAATAGATAGAATTTCGAAGATAATATTTGAAGAAATCCCAAGGATCCCCATTAGCGAATTCCATTGTCCAAAGCTGACGCCAATAATAATCGCGATGGCTAGAATCTTCCCAAACTTGAAATGTTTTTTAAATCCGTATAAGGCAGTTTCGCCAGTTCGTAAAGCGTAATTTCCATAAGCAAAGATCAATACTCCAGAGAATAAACAACTTAAAAATAGCACCCAAAGCAATTGCATTCCATATTGGCTTCCTGCGACAATCATAGAAGTAACACTGCCTGTACCTATTGTGTATCCAATGGCAAAAATTCCAGGTCCAAAGGCTAATACTACTGCAAGTATTCTACCTAGAAAAGATTTTTTTACTTCTGATGCTGACATAATTTGATAGCTTTTTTATTTGATTTTCCAGTTAGTATGATAGAATTTTTCAGAGCTATCATTTTTGCGTTGATATGTATGGGCACCAAAATAATCTCGTTGCGCTTGTATTAAATTTGCTGAGGAATCTTCAATTACAAAACTATTTAAAAAGTTTATGGATTCACTTAAATTTGGAATTGGTAATTCGTTTAAAACACATTCGGCAACTACATTTTTAATACTTGGCTTCAATGTTTTTAATTCTTGAATGATGCTTTTATGGGTAAGTAAATTGTTTGTAGTTTTAAAAATATCAACCAATTTGCTCATTAAACTCGACCTGATGATGCAACCATTTGTCCAGATTCTTGCGAGCTCACTTAAGTTCAAATCCCACTTATATCTTACAGAGGCTTCGTAAATTAATTTGAATCCTTGGTAATGATTTATGAGTCTGGCAAACTGATAAGCATTCAATAATTCTGTATTTGAAATATTGACATTTGAGTTGTTTTGTTCACTAAAGTTTTTGTTTGCTGTGGTTCTTTCCTCTTTAAAAAAGGAAGTGTAACGAGCAAATAAAGCTGTTGCTATCATGGTACTTGGCATCCCAAGTTGCGCGGATGAAATGGTGGTCCAGTTCCCTGTTCCTTTGTTAGCAGCCTTGTCTATTATGCTGTCAATTAGCCAGTTATCTCCGTCTTTTTTGCGTAAAATGTCAATAGTTATTTCTAATAAATAACTATTTGCAATGCCTTTCCAGCTCTCCAAAACATCAGCTATTTGATCAGGAGTCTTGCCTAAAGATTTTAATATAAAGTAAGCTTCAGCCAACAATTGCATTTCAACATACTCAATTCCATTGTGAACCATTTTTACAAAATGACCAGAGCCTTCAGTGCCGATGTGTGTACAACACGCATTGCCATAAGCATCTTTTGCAGCTATGGTTTCTAGAAATGGTTTTATGTGTTGGTACACCTCTTTGCTACATCCCGGCATAATAGAAGGTCCATTTAATGCTCCTTCTTCACCACCTGAAACACCACTGCCAACAAAATGAATATTCTTAGATTTTAGATATTCAAACCTTTGATTTGTTTTATTAAAATTTGAATTGCCTCCATCAATGATAATATCTCCTTCGCTTAAAAATGGTAAAAGGTTGTCAATTACGGAATCTACAGTCTTTCCAGAATTAACCATCAACATGATTTTTCTTGGCTTCTGAAGTGATTCTACAAATGGTTGAATTTTATCAAATGGAATACTGGTAGTAAATTCCTCAAATTCATTTTTGAAGTTAGCTGCTATATTTTCTTCTTTACCTGGAACGTGTCTATTGAATAGTGAAACGGCAAATCCGTTGCGCGCTAAATTTCGAGCAAGACTCTTACCCATTACTCCTAATCCAAACAGACCGATTTCTCCTTTTTCAGTCAACTCCGTCTTTATGACATCAACTATTTTATTTGGAGCTAAACTAATATCTATTTTTGTCGCTCTATATGACTCCTCCAAAATATCAAACTGTGATTGCAATAAATTGGAGTTCATAAAATGATCTTCCCGAGCATTGATTCTTTGTTCAATCTGTTCAAACGTTCCAGAAAGAAAAACCCATTTAGCATGACCTTGAAGATCTGAGTTTAGTATTTCTCGATAGCTTTTTTTCAAAGCAGAGCAAGCGAAAATACACCCCTTTATTTGAAGTTCTTTGCAAGCTCTGAGATTAATGCTTTGTAACCAACCTAGCCTGTCTTCATCATTTAGTGCCTCTCCTCTAGACATTTTGGAAATGTTTTCGGGAGGATGAAAATCATCTCCATCTAGAAATGGAATACCAAGTTCTTGCGATAATAAATTTCCAATGGTGCTTTTACCAGCTCCAGATACACCGGTGATGTATATGATATTTGATTTTTCTCTGTGCACTTTAATTCCTAATACATTTGGTTAACCAAATGTATGATTATTTGAATACAAA
>CAYWOZ010000155.1:0-8102 GCA_964458675.1 uncultured Saprospiraceae bacterium | reverse complement strand
TCTACATTTATTTTAATTTAAAACCAAAATTATGAGATTAGCGTACCTTTTGGGCTTCTGCTTAATGGTTTTTGCTTGCAAAACAAGTAAAATTACCGAGACAGTACAAGCCCCTACTCCACCAAATCCACCAACTGTGCCCACCACTGCACCTGCTGTAACAGCGGATGCTACTCCAATGATGCTTAAGGGAGACCTTCCAGTAGATCCAGATGTGAGAATGGGAACTCTAGCGAACGGATTGACTTATTATATCAAGAAGAATTCTAAGCCTGAAAACAGAGCAGAATTGAGATTAGCTTTGAAGGCAGGTAGTATCATGGAAGATGAAGACCAGCAAGGTCTTGCTCACTTTGTAGAGCACATGGCATTTAATGGTTCTACAAACTTTAAGAAAAACGAATTAGTAGATTACCTAGAATCTGTTGGAACCAAATTTGGTCCTGACTTAAATGCTTATACTAGTTTTGATGAAACCGTATATATGCTCCAGGTAAGAACTGACGATCAAGAGTTACTAGACAAAGGGATGCTTGTAATGGAAGATTGGGCTGGCGGAGTATCTTTTGATGATGAAGAAATAGATAAAGAAAGAGGTGTTGTTGTATCTGAATGGAGAACTAGACTAAGTCCTGATCAGCGCATGCAGAAAACTACATTTCCTGCTATGTATAGCAATTCACAATACGCAAAAAGACTTCCAATTGGTAAGCCAGAAATTATTGAAAATGCGAATTATGAAGCAGTAAAAAGATTCTATAAAGATTGGTACCGTCCTGATCTAATGGCTTTAGTAGTTGTTGGTGATGTAGATGTAAACGCGGTGGAGGCAAAGATTAAATCTGACTTTGCTAAGTTGGAGAACCCTGCTAACCCAAGAGAGCGAACTAGATTTGAAGTGCCTGATCATCCAGAAACAATTGTTTCTATAGCTTCTGATGACGAGGCAGCATTTACAAGAGTAAATTTAATGTACAAGCATGATGATATTCCAAATACGAATGAAGCGGAATACAGATCAAGTCTAGTAAGAACATTATACAATAGAATGTTAGGAGCTAGACTACAAGAGTTGACTCAATCGGAGACACCACCATTTACTTTCGCTAGTTCGAGATATGGATCTGACGTAGGCACATTGGACACTTATAGTAGTTTTGCATTTGTTGCAGAAGGTGGAGCGGCTAAGGGCTTAGAAACTTTATTAGAAGAAAACGAAAGAGTTTTACGTTTTGGGTTCAGTGAGTCTGAAATGGGAAGAGCTATCGAACAGATGATGACATCTGCTAAAACAGCTCTTAAAGAAAAAGGTAAAAAAGATTCAGGTAGAATGTCAATGAGATTTGTGTACAACTTCTTGCAGCAAATTCCAATTTTGAATGAAGATCAAACTTTAGAGCGATATGAAAAATATCTACCTACAGTAAAGGTATCAGAGATCAATGAGTTAGCTGCAAAATGGATTACTGATGAAAACAGAGTAGTTGTAGTCACTGGGCCTAAGCGTCCTAATGCACCTGTAATTACAGAATCTGAGGTTCGTGCTTTATTAGATGGCACTAAGGACAAAGATTTGAAGCCATATGTAGACAATGTATCTGATGCCCCACTATTTGCCAAGGAAGTAATGGCTAAGCCAGTTATTTCTACGAATAAAGTAGACAATGTAAATATCACAGAAGTTACTCTAGCTAATGGTGTGAAGGTTGTTTTGAAGCCTACGGATTTCAAAAACGATGAAATCATGATGTCTTCCTATAGTCCTGGTGGATCTTCATTGTATAGTGATAAGGATTATCACAATGTAGATTACGCGGCAGGAATTATTAATGAATCTGGTGTAGGTGAATTTGACAATGTCCAATTAGGTAAATTACTTACTGGTAAAGTCGTTAGAGCAAGACCTTATATTGGAGAATTGTATGAAGGCATGAATGGCTCTTGTTCTCCAGATGATTTAGAAACTATGCTTCAATTGACACACTTGTACTTTACTTCCCCTAGAAAAGATGAAGCTACTTTTAATTCTTTCATAGCTAAAGAAAAGTCAATCTACAAAAACTTAATGGCCGATCCAAGATTCTTTTTTGGAAACTATTTGCAGGAGGTTATGTATAGCAACAATATCCGTAGAAACTTTCCTTCTGAAAAAATCTTGGATAATTTGAATTTAGACAGGTTATACGAAATCTATAAGGAACGATTTGCGGATGCCAATGATTTCACTTTTACATTTGTAGGAAACTTCGATGTAGAAACGATCACTCCAATGCTATCTAAATACTTAGGCACCCTTCCAACATTAGACACTGCAGAAAAATTCAAGGACCTTGAAATTAATATTGTAGAAGGTGTTGTAAATAAAAGTATCAAGAGAGGTAAAGCACCAAAGACTACTGTAAACATTGTTTATCATGGTAAGCACGACTATGATAAGAAGACCAATTATGAATTGAAGTCAATGGTAGATGTGATGAGAATCAAGCTTCGTGAATCTATGCGTGAAGACAAAGGAGGTGTGTATGGTGTGCAAGTATCATCTAGCACCCAGAAGTTCCCTAGTGAAAATTATAGCATCAATATTTCCTTCAATAGTGACCCTGATAAGACACAAGAGTTGTTGGATACTGCATTACAAGATATTGGAAACATGATGAGTAACGGACCGGAGCAAGCTGATGTAGAAAAGGTGAAAGAAACTCAGCGTCAGGAGCAAATCAAAGCCTTGAAACAAAATAGATTCTGGATGAACAATATCAACAGATCTTTGAAGCAGGATGATGATATGAGCAAAATCACCATAGAGAATATGGACATGGCAAGAGAAAAATTGACTGCGAAGGATATTCAAAATGCAGCTCAAAAGTTCTTAAATGCTCAGTCTCGAGTGGAAGTAATCATGGAGCCTGAAGCAATGCCGAATAATTAGACGTTAGGCGTTAGGTATATAAAAATAGGTTCTTGGTTTTATTATCAAGAGCCTATTTTTGTTAGGTATAGTGTCTTACATTTAATCCCAAAATTTCACTCTAAATGAGTAAAAACTCAGCGAAATACTGGCAAAAACCTTAGCTTATGTTAATTTTAAACTAATTATAAACTTAAAACGCTATTCTAGAGATAAATGGAGTAGGAATTGCGTTTGTACAGAGGACTCCTTGGGAGATTCTAAATTGATGTCAAGTATCTTATGCATTTAATCAGATTACAACTTTTTTTATTTATACTTAGCCTGTCTTTTTGTGTTCAGGCGCAAATAAGTCTTAGCTCTGAGCGCGAAGATCAGATATACAAAGCTGGTGAAGAAATGAATTTTATCATCACTAGCCCAAGCAGCACTACTGTTAATTACCAAATTACATTTGATACAAGAACATCGATTATTGAGTCAGGGACTATTGCAGTACAAGCCGGGCAAGAAAGTTTAATTCCCTTTGTTCTAGATGAGCCAGGTACAGTCATTTTTGAAGCAAGCGATGGGATTAATGCTCCCCAACAACTAGGAGTTGCTTTCTCACCTTTTGCTATTGGTATCTATGAAGAATGTCCTGCTGATTTTGATGCTTTTTGGGCAGACCAGATTAATCAATTGGCTGTGATTCCTATTGATCCTGAATTATCAATTCTACAATCCACTGCTGCCAATGTTACTTATAGAGTTAATCTTGCCACGGTGGACAATCGCCGTGTATACGGATATATTACTATTCCTAATGGTACTGGACCCTTTCCAGCCGTCTTAACGCTTCCTCCTAATGGAGCTGGCCCTAACAATGCGGTAGCAGAAGCAGTTGTTTCTGAGAAAGTAGGTGCTATTTCTATGTCCATCTCTATTCACAATGTAGAGCCAGACGAGATTGACCCCAATGCAAATCAACCCGATGTAACTACACTAAGAGAAGGTTATTACTATAGAACTTCTATTCTTGCGGGTATTCGTGCTATTGATTATATTTTCACAAGGTCAGATTTCGATGGCGAAAATCTTGTAGTTACAGGAGTCAGCCAAGGTGGTGGATTGGGCATGGCGGTTTCGAGTTTAGACACGCGCGTAAAAGCAATGACTATATCCAATCCTGCATTATGTGAGCATGCTGGTTTTAAATATAATCGTGCTAGTGGATTTCCTTATTACAACTGGTCTGGTTCTGGTCAGAATACTGCGAATATTGACCCAGCTGTCTTAGAAGCTTCCAAATATTATGATACAAAATATTTTGCTCAGCGATACGATCGTCCATGTTTATTTACTACAGGATATAGAGACGTCATCTGTCCTACAACTACAGTATTTGGGGCAACTAATCAGCTAAGAGGTCATAAACTTATAGTACATGCATTATCCTTAGAGCATCAATCACCAGTAGAGTATTGGGAAGGAAGATTCAATTTCTGGGTGCTCCATGTGCCCGCTTTTGCTAATAGCATTTTTAGTCAGAATACTCCTAAAGCGCGCGTAGCCAATGCGGGTGCCGACTTTAGTGGTAGTGCCAATCAGGCTCTTTCACTTAGTGGTAATACCATGATGGACAATACCTTGATCACAACATGGCCCGTTCGTTGGGAGTTATTAGATGGCCCAGGCAATGTGAAATTCGGTGACGCTGGCCAACGCAATACTTCAGTAGAGTTTGACCAACCTGGTACCTATACGCTTCGCTTTTCTGCAGAAGATAGTCAACTTGTTAATTCAGATAGAATTCTTTTTACTGTACAGGATCACATCACTATTACTATAAACTAGGAAATTTATTTAAGGTAGCTTTGGACATATTTGGGGCTACCCACAGTCCCTACTTCGGCGCCGCCTACGTATGGACGTGGTCATGCTATCCGTTACTACCGTGCACGAAAAAGTGCCCGATAACACTTCTATCATTTAGCTCTAACGCGGCCCCGCCTTATCGTGCTTTGTCGCCTACGGCGAGTCGCGAATGTATTGTTATTTAAATAAGTGCATTGAAATTCAATTCAACACCTGTACATGTGATTTGTCAAGCACATTAGCACTTTGAGCGTAGATCGTCCTTAAGGTGTTGAAGAACTTGAAATTCATCTTACACATAAATTCATTTTTAGTAACACCACCTGCTTCAAATGCTTTTCTGTGGCCATACCAAACTGCATGAAATGTTGCGAAAAAAAGGATGCCATATATTCCAACACTAATGGATTTATTATAAAAACGCTTTCTTTTAAAAATCAACTTTAGCCGTTCATTTTGAAATTTAATATGGTGTGCTTCATCTATCAAAATATCTTTGCAAATATCCTTAAGTAATGGACAGCTCGTTGCATCTCTCAAAGCTGCATAAAATATCTGAGCTGCATATTCAACTATTATAACTGTAATAGTCCATGCTTCCATAGAACTATTAAGATGCCTTACTTTTCGAAAAAGACTATCACCCCAATCTTTCTTTTTCCGTTTCTCTCCTATCATGTCTATGTATCTGCCTAAGTTGTTTCCGTGTTTTTGTTCCTCCTTTATAAAAAGTTTCATGGCTTCTGCATACTCAGGGTCATCTATTTTTAGAGAATACTTTTTTGTAGCGTATAATAGTTGTTGCCCTTCACTAGTTTCACCTAATTGCCAAGCCTTGAGTGAGTATAAGATTTGTTTTTTCTCAGTAGTTGTTATTTGAGGCTTCATTGTCCAATCTATGCGTCTTTCTTGTAGATTTTTTTCAAAATGGTCTTTCCAAAAATTTGAGCTGTGCATGTTTTTTTTTTATTACAAAACGGAAATGCAAATCTTCAATTATCTGAGAATGGTAAATGTTGTTGAATGAATTGTTAATATGAAACTACTAAAGGAAAGGATAATTTTATATTACTGAAGACTATTTAGTTACTTAAGAAGTCCTGGAAGGGCGCCAGAACATAGCGAGGGGTGGAGCGAAGCGGAACCCCTCGTTAATTGAAAACCATTTTGAGTCCAGACGGGACGGCAGCACATATCAAGAAATGAAGTTTGATTAAGGCATCTATTTAAAGACTCATCTTAAAGCAATCTCTTAATTAATAAAAATGCTAATTCAAACTTTAAGAACACATACATTGTGCTGCCGTCCCTCGCTGAAAAATGCGGGGCAGGCTATCCTGGACTCCAAATTTAATTGATTTAACAAATAGGGCTTACGCCCTATCCTTTGTGCTGTCGTCCTTCCAGGACTCTTTGTTCCTGAAAACATCGACTATTTATTTTATATTTTCAAAAAAATAAAAATAATAATTATAAATAAGTGTTTAACAAGTCTACGATAACTGTATTCTTTTTAGCTAGCGCAACGGACATGGCGCTATCCCCACCCATAAATTCTTTTACATGCGGATCAGCACCTTTACTTAAGAGAAGTTTCGCTATCTCAATATGTCCAAATCGAATACTCTCTACTAAAGGATAGGCCATAAATTCTGGATGCTGGTAATTGGGGTCGATGCCCATCTTCAAATAGTAGTCGACCAGCTCGAGGTCTCCTTTTTGTATGGCATAAAACATAGCTTTCCAATCTCCTCCTGACATAGTTTTACAATTTTCTTTCGGATTCTTGTATAGGAACATCATTGATGCTTGCGAAGCGCTTCTTCATTAAACCATTGTCATCGAATTCCCAATTCTCGTTGCCATAGGCTCTAAACCAGTTTCCATCTTTGTTGTGATATTCATACTCGAATCTGACTGCGATACGATATTCTGAATGAGCCCAATACTCCTTTTTTAATTTATAGTCTAGCTCTTCTTGCCACTTATTGGATAAGAAGTTTATAATCTCTTCACGACCATTTATGAATTGGCTTCTATTGCGCCATTCGCTGTCTACAGAATATGCCTTTGATATTTTGATAGGATCTTTGCTATTCCAAGCGTCTTCGGCTCCTTGGATTTTTTGTTTTGCTGTCTCTATAGTGAATGGTGGTAAAGGATGCTTCTTTTCCATGATTGGTTATTTGTCAACAATGTATTCTTTTTTTGGATAGTTCAATCAAATATTCTTACGAAAAGAAATCAATGTCCAAGTTTGGACTTCAGAGTGATAGTTTCTTTAAGCTATAAGTCAGCGTTGAATGCCTTAATCTTTTGAAAATTATCATATGCTAACCAAAGCCCGACAACTGCTCCAGAAAGTCCTAATAAATGATTTTGATAGACAAAGGCATTTAGTAGACCGCATATAAAGGCTAAGACTCCGAAGCCTGCGAATAATTTATGTTCTAAAGGTGCTGTTTTCTTCATGTGGTTTTTGAAATTAACTGTAAGTTTAACTTATAGGCTGCTCAATTAAAAATTTACATATAAGTAAACATTATTTCTTCGTTAAGCTCTCGTAAGGTCGCTGTTCATTATATTAACCAATATTAAGAATAGTTCGGTAATTTTTTGAAAACCTTTAATCACAGAATATTAATTATGTGATTTTTAAATCTACAAGAAAACAATAGCTGATTGAAGTTAATTTCTAATAAGTGATTTAACGTATAATTACCAAACTATTGTATACAAATAAATAGTTTTCAATCATAGAATAAATTTAATATGTAAAACGGCCTAGTGCTGAGAAGGAGTGCTCCATTTTCGGAGCAGACCGGAGGGCCGAGCAGACTTGCGAGCTCTGTATCATAACGGCCCAGCCTACTTTCAGGCTGAGCAGGCCCCAAATACTTAACACGCTTACTTACCATATACCCTATATTAAGAAAATTAAAGGCAATTCTTCATTTGATTATTGCTAGTGCAATCAATAAAAAGAGTTTATATATCACAAAATATCATGATGTGAAAAAAATATTTATGGTATATAATAATAGGTAGCCCAACAAATGTATTCTAAAAGACAGTTTGCCGCACAACTAAAGGGGGGAGAAGTATGTATTGGTAATATCAAACTTCCTCTCAATATGCAAAACGCCTACTTAATCCTACTGTGCTTGTTTATGTCTGCAAGCCTGATGTCACAGACCTTAGTAAATCAAAGAGTTTCCGATCTAATGAATCAAAACTATGTGATATCAGGAGACGCGTTTCTAGAAGAGTTTGATAATGGAAATCTTACACTTCGGTTATCTAGTGATTTCAGCACACCGGCCGGCCCTGATGTAAG
>CAYWOZ010000154.1:0-8109 GCA_964458675.1 uncultured Saprospiraceae bacterium | reverse complement strand
GTAAATCAAACATGAATAAGTCTTTCTTCTTTCAAATAAGAATAAAAAATTGTTATAGCTTTGCAAAATAAGCAAAAGAATTATTGAGCTTTATTCCGAAAAGAGATAGTACCATAATTTGATTAGTTGACGACTATTCTTTTTCTCAATTCATTGAATAATCACGCATCATCGAATTGCAAGAATAAATAATGTCAATCTAAGTATCGAAACTTTCGATTATCATTACTTTTCAGGGTGAATGCATTGTTTAAATTTTATGATTACTATTACACTAAAATCACCAAATGAAAATAGTTGAATTTCACAAATTACTTGACCGAGAACCATTTCATGTATTAGCAAACGACTTAGATCTAGTATTAGTCAGATACGATGAAAATGTTTCTGTACTATATGGTAGGTGCTTGCACCGAGGAGCCTTGATGTCAGATGGTTACATAGATGGAGAGAATATAATCTGCGGAGTACATGGATGGGATTATAGGTTTGACACAGGAGTTAGTGAATACAATAATAAAGAAGTATTGCATAAGTTCAAATCTCGCATTAAGGATGGCTGGGTAGAAGTGGATGAAGACGAAATCAATAGCTTTTTACAACAGAATCCACAACCATTCAATAGAGATGAATATTTGGGTGCTTATGCAGATACGCATCCAGAAAGTACTGAGCCATATACCAAATATATTAAGGCTTTAGCGCAGCATGGCTTGAAGAAATTTGGTCATCATGGGCCATCCGCTTCAATGGGGGTTGACAGAAACACCTTACCAAAATGGGAATCTATACAATATTTACCCGCTCAACTGGCTAGAAGACCATTGCTAGACCATGAAGATGTTTCTACTTCTGTAGTTGTAGGACCTAACGCTAAGAAACCTTTGGAATTGGCTATGCCCCTATTTGTTTCAGATATGAGTTTTGGAGCATTATCACGAGAGGCAAAAATTGCTTTGTCTATGGGGGCGGAATTATCTGGTACGGGTATTTGTAGTGGTGAAGGAGGCATGTTGCCAGAAGAACAAGAAAACAATTCCAAATATTTTTACGAATTGGCTTCTGGCAAGTTTGGATTTTCTTGGGCAAAGGTTCAAAAAGCACAGGCCTTTCATTTCAAAGGAGGACAAGGCGCTAAGACGGGCACAGGTGGGCATCTTCCTGGGTCAAAAGTAACCAAAGAAATCGCGGAGGTTCGAGGTCTTACACAAGGGGAAGCAGCTATTTCTCCTGCTGCGTTTCCTGATCTTTTTACTATTGAAGATTTTCAAAAAGTTGCGGCTGATGTAAGAGAAAAAACTGGGGGCATTCCTATCGGATTTAAAATAGCAGCGAGTCATATAGAAAAAGACATTGATTTTGCCATTGCAGTTGGTGTAGATTATATAATTCTTGATGGAAGAGGCGGTGGGACTGGTTCCGCACCTACTATATTAAGGGATAATATAAACGTACCCACTATTCCAGCATTAGCTAGGGCAAGAAGACATCTTGATAAAATAGGCGCATCTGATGTCACCTTAATAATAACAGGCGGCCTAAGAGTACCAGAGGACTTTGCTAAAGCGATGATGTTGGGAGCAGATGCCATCGCAGTGTCCAATTCAGCATTGCAAGCTATAGGGTGTTTAGGCATGCGGGCATGTGGCAGCAACAACTGTCCTGTAGGGATTGCTACCCAAAAAGAAGACTTACGTGCACGATTGATTATTGAAGCTTCAGCTCAACAGCTATTCAACTTCTTTTCGGCATCCAATGATCTTATAAAGGTTATCGCTCGCTCTTGTGGATATAATGATATAAGTAAGTTCAATTTGGATGATTTAAGCACTTTTGACCACAAAATACACTTGCTGGCTGGAGTACCATACGCTGGGATAGGATAAAAAAAAGTATTTGTTTGAACAATTAAAAACAAAAAAAAATGCATGAAATTCTATCCATATTATTAAACCTCGTAGCTCTTTACTTAGTAATCGGAATATTCTTTAGCCTTATATTTATGTTTAAAGGCCTTCACAAAATAGATTCTTCTGCCGCAGGTACAGGTTTCCTTTTTAAATTATTAATTTTCCCTGGATGCGTTTTGTTTTGGGCTTTTCTATTATATAAATGGTTTTTAAATAAAAAAAATGACACCAATACAACGAAGTAGACATCTTTATATTTGGCTGATAATCAGCATTTTAATTTTAGTATTCATTTTAACAATTCTATTTTGAGCGAGCAATACACCGGAGTACTCTGGAATAATCAGAAAAAGAAGTATGATAAACTTCTTTGGTTAGGTATTTTATTATTTATTGGATTGTATTTTTTGTTTCAATTTTTGTTTCATCCAGATATTACGGTTGAAACAATTATAATAAGAAGTACTGCGCTTTGTGCATTTATTCTATTACATATAATATTAGCCATAGGGCCATTATCTAGAATAGATTCACGATTCTTACCTATGCTATATAATAGGAGGCACTTAGGAGTTTCTATGTTTTTAATAGCATTGTTACACGGCGCATTTTCAATGATTCAGTTTCATTCCTTTGGAGATAAAAATGTACTATTAAGCCTTTTCACATCCAATCAAAAATACAGTGAGATTAGTCAGTTCCCTTTCCAAACTTTGGGCTTTTTTGCATTAATAATTCTTCTATTTATGGCATCTACAAGCCATGATTTTTGGATGAAAAATTTGCATCGTAAAATCTGGAAAGGATTACACATGTGTGTTTATCTGGTATACTTGTTAATCTTTCTTCATGTAGCTACAGGTAGTTTACAGTACGAAAGTCACCCTTTCTACTGGTTTGCCTTGATTTTTGGTTTTGTCTTATTATCAGGTTTGCATATCTATACTGGTTTTATAGCTAAAAAATCGCTCAGCGAAAAAATCAATATTTTAGAGAAAGAAGGATTTTATCAAGTTTGCTCAATCCACGATATAAAAGAATCCAGAGCTAAAACTTGTTTTATAAATGGTGAAAATGTTGCTATTTTCAAATACGAAGGCAAAGTGTCTGCGGTTCATAATGTTTGCAAACATCAGATGGGCCCACTTGGAGAAGGAAAGATAATAGATGGATGTATCACATGTCCATGGCATGGATATCAGTACCTTCCTGAAAATGGAAAATCTCCTGAACCATTTACTGAAAAGGTAAAAACCTATGATATAAAGGTCATAAATGATAATATATGGGTTAATCTTTCCCCGAACCCTGAGGGCACATACGTACAACCAGCTAAAATCAAAGAGTAATCATGAATGACAATAATGAATTCTATGTTGGATATATAGACAACTTACCTCCTTCGACTGGCTCATTTTTGAAAAAAAGACTCATCGGAATTTTTGGATCCATACCAATTCTAGTATTTCTATTAGTATTTTTTCAGAAAGGATTTAACAATCATTTTTTTTCGTTTGGTAATGAGGTAGAGGTTACTGGTATTTTATACACTTCCCCCTTTCCGATACTTATTTCTGAGAAGACTGTTACTCACAACAATAATCAATCTACAGATATTCTTTTGGTCGGCTACGGAAAATTTGGAGCCATGTCAGCAATAGAAGCTATGGAAAAGTCTAATGGTAAATTGGAAGGTAAAAAAGTAATTTTGTCAGGTACACTTTTGAGCGGGGATGGAAAAATTGTACTGGAATTAACCAATAATGAAAAATCACTGATATCCGTTGATGATTCAACAAGCAATGTAAAACCAAACTCTAAAAGAGGTCAGCTTGTAGAATTGAGTGGAGAAATCATTGACCCTAAATGTTACTTCGGATTAATGAAACCAGGAGAAGGCAAAATTCATAAAAGCTGTGCTATACGGTGTATTAGTGGAGGTATTCCTCCCGTCTTTAGAGATGAAGTTAATTATCCATCATCATCACGTTATCTTATTATGCAGGATCAAAATGGTAATAATATTAATAAAGAAATCTTGTCCTATGTTGGTGAAAAAATAAAACTAAAAGGTAGGACTTCCCAGTTTTCAGACTGGGAAATTTTGCAGGTTGATTTGAGCACTATTACTTACACAAAATAACAAATAAAGATGTTTCAAACGTTTGTAGGAATAGTTGCACTTTCTGGAGTTTTAGGTCTAGTAAATAAAAAGTGGTTAAAATTACCAGATACAATCGGAGTAATGATTTTAACCATTTTGATTTCAATCTTGATGGGCATCTATTCTATTTATGACCCAAACCCCTTAGTTAATATTTGTGATATACTTTTTAGTATTGATTTTCGAACTATATTATTCGACTTTTTACTTGGTTTTTTACTGTTTGCTGGAGCCATGCATGTTAATATCAAGGACTTAACAAATCAATGGAAACCTGTATTCTTATATGCCACCTTAGGAGTTGTACTATCGACATTTATTGTAGGAACTCTATTTTACGTTACAGCAAACCTGATTGGCCTCGAGATTAGCTTTATGTATTCACTAGTCTTTGGGGCTCTTATTTCTCCAACCGACCCAATTGCTGTATTAGCCTTACTTACAAAAGCTGGAACATCAAAAGACATTGAAATCAAAATAGTAGGAGAATCTCTATTTAATGATGGTGTGGGAATTGTAGTCTTTCTTACTATACTATCTCTTGCAACCTCTATGAATGCTGAGATTAGCTTTGTTCATATATCAGAAGAATTTGGAAAGGAAGTAGGAGGCGGATTAGGATTAGGATTTATTCTTGGCTTTTTGGGCAAGTATATTCTTAAATTTCTCACCAAAGATTCAATAAAATCAATACACATTACATTAGCTATTGTAATGGCAGGATATAGTTTAGCATCATTCCTGCATATCTCAGGAGCAATTGCTATGGTTGTTGCGGGTATAATCCTAGGTCATGCAACATCAAAGAAAGCATCAGAGGGTAGTCAAAAAGAAGACATCGGCCTCTTCTGGAAAGTATTAGATGAGATTTTGAATTCTGTATTATTCGTACTTATTGGTTTAGAAATTATCGCATTACAATTTCAAATTAATTATGTCATTATTGGTATAATTTCCATTGTAATTGTCTTGTTTGCGAGATTTGTATCTCTAGCATTTGTAAATATTATGTTCAATTCTAAAGAGAAGGCCAACCTTAATAAGCTACAAATTCTTACATGGGCTGGACTAAGAGGAGGAATTTCAATAGCTCTTGTTTTCACAATTCCTCCTGGAGAAATAAGGGATGCATTATTAATGGCAACCTACATGGTAGTAGTATTTTCAATCATTGTACAGGGTTTGAGTATAGAAAAGCTTGTAAAACATTTAAACACTAAGTGATTTTTTATAGTGATCTATTTTTTTTTACAACTTGTGATTAATGAGGGTTTTATTTAGAGCGTTACGATCATTTAAAAGTATTATAATAACATCCGCATAAAACGGAATTGACACACTGGTATCACCATTTTTCAAAAGTGAAAACTGCATACAAAATATCCTATTTTGGAACATCTTTACAGCTCCTTGTGGACTCAATGTTATATCATAAAGTAGTTAAACCTTTTTTAAATAAAATTAGTAATCAAAGTAAATAATATAAAATGGAATTAATCTGGCATAAAGTTTTAGATAGTCATGAGACCTTGGTAGAAGGTAGAGTGATGACAGTAACTGCTGGCCGTAAAAGTATCTGCTTGACAAATTACGATGGGAAAATTTCAGCTTTAGATAATAGATGCCCTCACCAAGGAGGACCTTTAGGAGAAGGAAGTATCGAAAATGGCCTATTGCGTTGCCCATGGCATGGTTGGGACTTCTGTCCACATGGAGGTAATTCAGAAGACTTTGACGATGGCTTAGAATCGTTTCCAGTAAAAATCGAACATGATAAAATATATGTTGGCCTTGAGAAAGAATCTGAACATGAAAGAAGTGTAACTGATGTTATGGCAGAGACTATGGTAAATTGGGGAGTAACCAAAGTATTTGGGATGGTAGGTCATTCAAATCTTGGTCTCGCTGATGCGCTCAGAAGACAAGAAGAAAAAGGAAATTTAAATTTCTATGGAATAAGGCATGAAGGTGCAGCATCTTTTGCGGCTTCCGCCTATGGAAAGTTAACAGGAAAACCTGCGGCCTGTTTTGCCATCGCTGGCCCTGGATCTACGAATATGGCGACTGGAATGTGGGATGCAAAAGTGGATAGAGCACCATTACTAGTGCTAACTGGCCAAGTAGATACCCAGGTTATAGGAACAGGTAACTTTCAAGAACTTGACTTAGTGAAAGCATTTAGTTCTGTTGCTGCCTTTAATCATCGCGTAGAAGAAAAAAGTCACCATGCAGAATTAATGACACTTGCTATTAAGCATTCAATACTTAGACGTGATGTTTCTCATCTTACTTTTCCCGATGATATCCAAACTCTGCCAGCAGCCCCATCAGCTAGATCAGGTTCTCCCGTTGGGAGGATTACTCCAATGACTATTGCGCCTCCAAAAGAATCCTTTGACAGGGCACTTAATCTGATAAATGAATGCAAGAAACCAGTAATTATAGTAGGTCATGGAGCCAAAAACCACATGGCTGCAATTATACAATTTGCCGAAAAGATGAACTGCCCTGTAATGACTACCTTCAAAGGTAAAGGGCAAATACCTGATACCCATGCATTGGGTTGTGGTGTAATAGGCAGAAGTGGTACACCTGTTGCTTCTTATTTTATGAATGAGGCCGATTTACTTATCGTGATTGGCGCTTCCTTCTCAAAGCACACAGGCATTACTCCAAAATTGCCGCTCATTCAAATCGATTTTGACCCATTAGCGTTGAGCAAATTTCATGCAATAAATGCGCCAGTTTGGGGAGAAATTTCCGTTACCGTCAACATGCTACATGAGCAATTAAGCACTGAAGTAGTTAAAGAAGATCGAAAAGAAATCATCCTCGAAAGATGGAAAATTTGGAAAGCTGAAAAACAAAAGAGATTATTAGAAGATAATCAAAATGGGATAAATTCTATTTCTGTGTTCGATGCAATGAACAAAACTGCTCCCGAAAATGCGATAATGTGTGTTGATGTTGGTAACAATGCCTATTCCTTTGGAAGGTATTATGAATCCAAATCAAACAATTCTTTCTTAATGTCTGGATATTTGGGTTCTATAGGTTTCGCGCTACCAGCTTCTATAGGAGCTTATGCAGCTGTTGGCGATGAAAGACCAATTGTTGCGGTAGCTGGTGACGGTGGACTTTGTCAATATCTTGCGGAAATTACAACCTTAGTAAAATATAAGATGCCAGTTAAGCTTATTGTCCTAAATAATAGTGAACTAGGAAAAATATCTAAAGAACAGAGAGCTGGAGAGTTTGACGTTTGGTCCACTAGTTTGGTCAATCCAAACTTCGCAGAATTTGCAAAAAGTTGTGGTGCGTATGGCGTTCGAGTAACAGATCAAAAAGATTTAGTCTCAGAAATGAAGAGTTTATTCGCCCATCAAGGGCCTGCCCTATTAGAAATTATTACGGACGTAAAATTGATTTAGCTTGCTTGATGATTCCATTTACACCATCAAATGAATATTCTATAGCTAAACCCAATTTAAAATGACAATATAAATTTCATCTGATAATTTTATATATAAGTGGTGAGTAAACTTTATCATTGAATTGTTCATCTTATTGGTATCCTCTCTAAATATCTAGTGCTTGCTCATTAAACAACAAATAGGTTTGTAATATTTACGGGCACCTCTATTGACCTCTGAAAGAATGTAAATTTCATTTAGGGTGTGAAGTTTATCAGAGAACTTATTCTACCAAAGTAGGCGGTTTTAAACAATCATTGAGACCAATAAAAAATTTACAATTTTTTGATTAAGTCCTGAATGAGGTTAATAGAGGTTCACATATGTTAATATCTGATATTTGCATCCATGAACTCCAAGAATCTCGATAGAATATATTACTTTAGTGTACTATAATTTTTAAAAAAAAAATTAGGAGTTATAGCGTTTTTTAGGAATCTACTCTGAAAAATCCGAATAAGCAAAGTTTATTTTGACGACCTTTATTTCTCTGAGTGGACTCAATTATCTACATTTATTTTAATTTAAAACCAAAATTATGAGATTAGCGTACCTTTTGGGC
>CAYWOZ010000153.1:5656-8134 GCA_964458675.1 uncultured Saprospiraceae bacterium | reverse complement strand
TCATCTACTTGATCTGTTTCTCCTTGTAAAGTTATTTCTGTATTGTCACAGTCTAAAACTCCAGAGAGCGTAATGTCGGCACTGGGTACTTCTGGGACGGTATTGAAAATAATCGTTGCAACTTCTGGACAGGAACCATTGTCAGATACGGTTACCATATATGTTCCGGATGTGGTTATCGCAACCATTGGGCCACTTGGCGTGCCTGCAAAAGTACCATCCACAGTTCCCCACTCAAAAGTATTCCCAGTAGAGCCGCTGGCATCTATCACTACAGTATCTCCTTGGCATGCAAAACTTGGCGCTTCAGCTTCTGCAAATACACCACAAGCATTTGAGTTGCAATTGATGCCATCATCATCACAAAAAATAATCTCATAGTCGATAAAAGTTCCTACGTCAATCGCCTGGCCATCGGTTACGAGTAGGGTCCAAGTCCCATTGACAGTACCAGAGTCAAAGTCTTCCAAACACCCACCAACTGGATGATAACTTCCTGTGAAGTCAAAATTTTGTAAAGTGACGTTTGCGTTATTCCATACTCCTGGTCCTCCATCCGTCATAGGTGTAGCAGAACATGGAATAAAGGATACCTCCCAGGTAGATAAATCCGTTTCGCCAAATAAACCAATAGGGCCTACTAGTACAACTTGCTGGCCACTTGGCGAAATCAACACTATGGATAAGTCACCGATATATTGATGATCAAAATTCAGCCTGACTTCACAAACGCCTTGGTTGGGGTCTGATAGATCATTATTTGTAGCACCAACTACATTAATCAAGAAATCTCCTTGAAAGTTGTCTGGCATAAATTGTGGGCAGTTGGTACATCCGCAGCCACCGCCTTGACCAAATAATGAAAGAGAAAATAATAGGAATAGAAGAGGGAGTGAATTTTTCAAAATCTTAAGTTTTATTTTTTGATAACTGTAAAATTCACAGTTATCTATTACTAAAGTGTAAAAGCAATAATCGGGTTTCCTCTATATCTAATAAATATATAGATAATATGCTGAATGTCACCTCTTTTACGGATAATTATAGATGATAATAAGAAATAGTGTCTTGCAGAACTCCATTCTTATGATGACAAATTTTTGAACTAGCGCTGCGAATAGGTGACTGACGAAGGAAGTCAGTCCGAAGGACCGAGCAGACATGCGAGTCTAGTAGCATAGCGACGCAGAAAGCCGACTTTATCAGGCGCTTCTGGGTAGGTCCCTAAAAAAACAAATCCTAAAAATTAACCGGACAATTAAACGAAGTTCAGAAATTTGTACCTTAGAGGTCTATGCGAGAATCAATGTCCCCGGAGCTAATCCTTCAAAAATATTATGGTTACAATTCTTTTCGTGAACAGCAAAAAGAGATCATTGAAACGGTTTTGTCTGGAAGGGATACCGTTGTGCTGATGCCAACTGGGGGAGGGAAGTCTATTTGTTATCAAATTCCCGCGATGATGTTGGATGGAACCTGCATCGTAGTGTCGCCGCTTATTTCATTGATGAAAGATCAAGTTGAAGCCTTACGCTCCAATGGTATTACTGCGGCTTATCTAAATAGTTCATTATCTAGTTCGGAACAACGAGACGTAGAGGCGGCCTTTTATAATGGCAATCTAAAGTTATTGTATGTGTCTCCTGAAAAATTAGCTTCAGAGGTATTTATGAATGCCATAAGTAAGATGAATATAAGTATGTTCGCTATAGACGAAGCACATTGTATATCTTCTTGGGGTCATGATTTTAGACCGGAGTATACCAGGCTAAAACTTTTGAAATCGAAAATTCCTTCTACACCCGTAATAGCGCTCACGGCTACTGCAGATAAAATCACTCGCAAGGATATCATAGAGCAGCTAGACCTAAAAGATCCAGCTTCATTTATCGCTTCATTTGATAGGCCAAATATATTTTTGGAAGCTAGACCTGGGCAGAAAAAGTTGGAACAAATAGCTGCGTTTATTAAAGACCGGCCGAATAAAGCAGGTATTATATATTGCTTGAGTAGAAAAAATACTGAAGAGGTTTCTGAAAAATTACAGGCGAGAGGGGTGAAGGCGATGTGCTATCATGCTGGAATGTCTTCAGATATTCGGGCGAAAGTCCAAGAAGATTTTATTAATGATGAAATCATGGTCGTCTGTGCTACGGTAGCTTTTGGGATGGGTATCGATAAGTCAAATGTGCGCTGGGTCATCCATCACAATCTACCTCAAAACATAGAGGGATATTATCAAGAGATTGGGCGTGCTGGAAGAGATGGTTCTAAGGCAGAAACGATTTTGTTTTATAGTTTCAGAGATGTATCTGTGTTTAGAGACATCTTTAAAAATAACGGTGGGGCACAACTGGAATTGAAGTTGAGTAAGTTGGATCGGATGCAACAGTACGCAGAGGCTTTGTCTTGTCGTCGTCGCATGTTATTAAATTATTTTGGCGAGCAAATGGATGAGGACTGTGGCGCTTGTGATGT
>CAYWOZ010000153.1:0-5556 GCA_964458675.1 uncultured Saprospiraceae bacterium | reverse complement strand
GCCACATTTATGCAAACTTTGGAGATGCATAGACAGGGACTAACAGTGCCTATGATCGCTAGCAATAGAGGCTTGCATGAAAATACTATCTACTCCCATTTGAGTTCTCTTTATGCGGGTGGCGAAGATATCGACATATTTCAATTCGTTGCTCAATCGGAATTGGATCTGGTAATTGACTTTGCTAAAAAAATGGAACCACCAATAACCTTGCGGCCTATTTTTGAGGCTTTCGATGAAAAGATAAGTTATACTAAAATAAAATTTGCACTGGCCTATCATGAAAGGGGATGATTTTTTATAGAATTTTAAGCGTGCCGAATTCAACGTCAAGTTGGATAAGTCTATATAGAAATGTATTTCCTTATTGAGTCAAACATGGATAGTCATGTAAGTAAAATTCTATATGTATAACATATTGGTAATGTGCTAGAAACGTTTAATTGAAATACAATATGGCAAAAAAAAATCCAACGATTATCGCTAAGATATTCGTCGGATTCAATATGACCTCCGCTTTCGCGGAATGCCTCCTATTTCCTACGCTTAAGTTCATCCAATAACCGTTCCAACTCAACTGCATCATGCACAAGTACTTGTCTTGCTTTACTACCAGCGGAAGGTCCTACGATATTAAGAATTTCTAATTGATCCATGATACGCCCGGCTCTGTTGTACCCGAGCTTCATTCTACGCTGGAGCATGGAGGTGCTGCCTATTCCAGATGTTACTACTAAATTGGCAGCATCAGAAAAGTTTTCATCTAGGTCAGAATATTTTAAGCCAGCTGCGCCACTTATTTCATCATCTTCTGAGTGAAACTCTGGGAGATAGTATGGCTTAGGATGGCTGGGTTGTACTTCTATATGGTTAATTACTTTTTCTACTTCGGGGGTGTCGATAAAGGCACATTGTAGACGGACTACATCTGCTCCATACGATAAAAGCATATCTCCTCGACCTACAAGACGTTCTGCACCTGGTGTATCTAAAATGGTTTTTGAATCTACCATTGCAGTTACTTTAAAGGCGATACGTGCAGGGAAGTTCGCCTTAATAACTCCTGTGATAATATTTACAGATGGTCTTTGAGTAGCAATGATCAGATGTATTCCTACTGCTCTGGATAATTGTGCAAGCCTAGCAATTGGGTTTTCGACTTCTTTCCCTGCAGTCATTATAAGATCTGCAAACTCATCAATAACTAATACAATGTAAGGCAGAAACTTGTGTCCTTTATTTGGATTCAATCGACGTTCCATGAACTTTTGATTGTAGTCCGTGATGTGTCTAACCTTCGCTTTTTTAAGCAGGTTATACCTTTCTTCCATTTCTATAAGCAGAGAGTTAAGCGTCGCTACAACTTTCTTAGTATCTGTAACAATAGGCTCTTCTTGTGCTGGGGGAGATGTAAGGAAGTAATCTTCTATAGCAGCGTAAGGAAATAGTTCCACTTTCTTTGGGTCAATAAGAACAAGTTTGACTTGTGAAGGGTGCTTATTATAAAGCAGCGACATCAAAATGGTATTGATACCTACTGATTTACCTTGCCCAGTAGCACCAGCTATAAGTAAGTGAGGCATTTTTGCTAAATCGGCAACGAAGACCTCATTAGAAATAGTCTTTCCAAGAGCTATAGGTAATTCCATCTTCGCAGACTTGAATCTTTCTGAAGCCAACACTTCTTTAAGAGATACAGTTTGCTTGTTGGCATTTGGAACTTCTATACCTATAGTTCCTTTGCCAGGAATAGGAGCAATAATACGAATACCTAAAGCGGATAAACTTAATGCTATATCATCTTCTAGATTCCTAATTTTTGATATTCTAACGCCTGGGGCTGGTATGATTTCGTAAAGTGTGACGGTAGGTCCAATAGTCGCTTTGATCTTTACAATTTCAATTTTATAATTGGCAAGAGTCTCAATAATTTGATCCTTGTTTCTTTCCAACTCTGCTCTATCTATTTCGTAGTTTCCATCGCTATAATCGACTAGGAGATCTAAGCCAGGTGGTACATAGTTTTTTAAATCTAATGTTGGATCGTATAAACTAATATCTTCAGTGTTGTCCTCCGTAATTTCCATGTCCTCTTGGCTGAGGGCAGCTGAAGGGACAGCACCAGATGGTTCTTCTATTTCTAAAGCGTGGTCAAAGCCTAGTCCAGACGTTTGGACTTGCGGTTGCCCGATTTCAAGTTTTAGTTCTTCCTTTTCTTCTTTTAGTTCAAGACTAGGCCTACTTAAGTTAGTAGTAGGAAGTTTGGGTTCTGCTTTAGGAAAGGTCCAGCCTTCAGGATTAGGAGCTTGCGCTTCATTGGCTATATTTGTCTGTACTTTCTTTTTTCTCTTTTTTGATTTACTTGGAAAAATTCGTGCAACAAAATCATTGAAGTTGGTCTCCATTTGAAAGATATACTGACGAAATGTAAAGTCGTTGAAGTTTGGATTTATCGCCCATATGGCTGCCGCTGATATCAGAGTGATAAGTAGCACATAAACACCAGCTTCTCCGACGAAGTTAATCAACCATGTAGAGATACTTTTACCGAAGCCGCCTCCATATGGGAAAGGCATATTGATACAGAAAAAGCCAAGTAAGACTGAGAAGAAGAAAATTCCTCCGAGGGCATACAAGATTTCTTTTTTGTAGTGTTGAATAGGGTAGTTTCGCATTTTAGCAACCCCTATTAGTCCTAAAATATAAATGAGTCCAAAGGAAGGCAAGCCGAAAATAACATAGAAAAAGAAGTTGGAAACAGTAGCGCCAAGTCGACCTAGCCAGTTAGCAATTTCATATTGGACACCGCCATTCATAGCAGCTAAACCAGAGTTGAAAACATAGGCTTGATCCTCCTTCCATGTAAATAAATAGGAGATAAAAGCTATACTAAGATATACAGCTGAAAAAATGCAAAAAAGCCCAATTAACTTGGGTATTCTTTCGTCTTTTAGGAAAGTGAAACTTAGTTGCTTACTTTTTTTCTTCCTCGATTTTGCCATACGTTCAGGGAATAATAGTGCTTCTGTAATATACTCGAATGGTGAAAATAGATAATATTTTTCTTAATATGTTATAAATTATAGATTATTTTAATGTGTTCTTACCAATAGGGATTAGCTTATCCAAAATAGGGCTAAGCGCCTTTTCTTAAGTTTTGATAATGTGTACATTGAGTTATGTAAGCTATTTTTAGCTTTAAGGGCTAAATCCTTATAACAGAGTCATTAAATCAGCAATTCGAATGCAAAATTCTATGCTGTTAAAATACATGCAGAATATGACACCACTTTTTAAAAAATTGAATTATAAAGATCAAGATAGCATCCTAATACTTAATAGCCCAGAAGAGTTTCAGCCTCATAAGCAAGCCATGGAAGATTTTACGAAGATTCAAATTAGGGTCTCTGTTAAAGAAATACACTATGTTTTATTATTCGCGGTTTCTCAAAAAGAACTGAATGAGTTGTTTGTCAAGATCAATGGAAAGCTCATGGGAGATGCTTTCTTATGGGTTTGCTTTCCTAAGAAATCATCTAAAAAATATAAAAGTGATATTAGTCGAGATAAGGGATGGGATGAAATAGGGAAGGCAAATTTTGAGCCCGTAAGATTAGTAGCCATTGACGTAGATTGGTCAGCAATGAGATTCCGCAAAGTGGAGTACATCAAAACCTTGAAAAGAAATGAAAAGGTGATTATTTCAAAAGCAGGTAAAGAGAAAAAGAAAAAAGGGTTGAAGTGAAGGAGTGCTAATCTTTTCTTAAGCTATATAAGTAGACTAAAAAGCACATTTGCATGATGAAAAAGGAAACGCCAAAGACTTTGATTGTAGTGAAGTCATCTAAATCTAATATAGGTTTATAGAAGATAACTATTGTACATATCAATAGTAAAATGTTATAACCTAATTGCGTGCTCAATTTCTTTTTGACATCGATCAAATAGCTTAAAGGGTGTGTTACAAATCGAACCCCCATCAAAGGTGCTAGCCACTGTGCATATTGCCCAGCTATTAGCCATTGTTCTCCTAACACAAAGGTGAAAATTTCCGGCCCCCAAATCATGACAAGTATGATAGCTGGAATGATTAATGCCCACATCACAGCACTTACTCTAAAGACTAATTTGGGCAGTTCATCATCCGGGGAAAGGTGTGCTTTGTTCGCTTCTTTAAAGAAGACTGGACTAACCGCCGAGGAGACTAAGTTGATAGGAGCCGCTAGGATTTTCTGTTGAACCCACGCGAAATGACCATTAAGGGACTCCCCAAAGGAGCCAAGAAAAAAGACAAAAGGTAAATTACTAGCTCCATTATTTATTAAATTTCCAGTTACTCCTAGGGTCAAAAATTTCCTGTATTCATTGAAAGCAGCAATAGTTTTGTCTCTAGCTTCACTGATAAAAAAAGAAAGTTCTGCAAATCTTAAATACAGAATCATAATGGTGATTTGACCTATAATGGTAGCTACAATCAATCCATTTAATTCTAATCCGATGTATCCAAATAACAATTGAAAAATAACGGTTACGATAGTCTGGGCTACTACTCCTTTTGACATCTCAGCATACTTTTGTTGTCGATTCAACCAGCTATGCGCTGATTGAGATTTGCCTTCAATAAAAATACTCAATGGGAGACCTATGGTAAAGAGTAGAACCTGATTTACAGGTATTATTGTTGGCGCAAAGTTGATCAATGCAAGAATCGCAGTTATTGAAATAAGTATGGTTAGGTAGTTGAATTTATAACAAATAGACAGCAGCGTCTTTGCTTTATCATTATCTTTTGGGAGCATGAGACCTACGTGAAATCCCCCATTGGCGATAGCCTTACCGATCATCATTAATGCCATGAAAGTCCCCCAAACACCGATGTATTCCAGAGAATACCATCTACTTAAGATGGGTATAGCGGCTAAGGTTATTAGACGAGCCAAGCCTCCGCCAGAAAATAGAATTCCTGCGCCTTTTACAAAAGAAGAGTTAAGTAATTTTTTTAGCTGTTCGATGTTGAATCAATTTAGCATCGATGCAAGGTAAACACTTTTTTGAGGCAATACGACCTGTTAAGTATATAATTAAGCAAGAATTATTTGGCTGATACCAGCTCTGCTTCTTTGAATGTCACGCCAAAATTTTGGAGTTCTTTCAAAACAGCTGAATACACACTTTTTATAACTGGAATTTGTACTCCAGTTAACGATACTTTTTGTGTTAGAATAAGCTTGGTAAATATTCCAATTGGAAGCCCCACTAATTTGGACATAGCCGTATCAGTTGAGTTGTCTCCTTCCATATGCATGGTCGAATATAAGGTGCGATGTTCGCCATCAATGGTATATTCGAATTCGTGCTGCATTATGATAAGGTCTTTATCCTCTGGCTGTAGCGTCCACTTCTGAAGCAAAAGTTTCTGCAATATTTGAGCTGGTGTTGCTTCTTGCAAATCGATGATTTGATCTGTAAATAAATCAAGCCACTCTAATTGTTTCATGATAGTATGATTAACAGGTAATCCTAGAAGGCTCGCTACTCTTTCTTGAACCTTATTTC
>CAYWOZ010000152.1:0-8174 GCA_964458675.1 uncultured Saprospiraceae bacterium | reverse complement strand
CCCGCTTTCAATAAAGCAGCAGAAATGGCTTTGACTTTGGTATTAGAAGGAATGATGCAGCTTTGAATACTACTATCACTTTCAATGAATAAATCACCCAGCGCATTCTTCACTAACTGATCTTTAAAGAAAGCAATCCGAGAAGATAAAAGTGTTATTTGATCTGTCTTTTGCAAAGCCTCATAACTACTTGCAATAGTGGCCAATCCATGAGGTGGCATCGCCGTTGTATAAATAAATGACCTAGAAAAATTGATAAGAAATTGTTTGAGAGAATTGTCGCCAACAATCACTGCGCCATGACAGCCCAATCCTTTGCCGAAAGTGTGAATCCTTGCAAAAATATGTTTCCCAATATCTAGAGACTGCACTAGGCCTTGACCTTGATTTCCGAACACCCCAGTAGCATGCGCTTCATCCAGAATTATAAAAACATTTTCTGCAGCACAAACTTCGACTAATTGCTTCAAATCAGGAATGTCTCCATCCATGGAGAATACCGTTTCCGTGACTACGTATATGTTCCGTGCTTTATCCTTTAAGTTTTGAATGCGCTCGTGCAGATGCTCAAAATCATTATGCTTGAATTTATAACAAGAAGCATGACTCAGTTGAATGCCCTCTCTGATGGAAGCATGAATATACTCATCGTAGAGAATGTAGTCATGTCGCTCTGGGACAGAACTTAATAGCCCAATATTGGCAGCGTATCCAGAATTAAAAATCAAAGCACTTTCTTCTTCATGGAAGGAAGCTATTTGTTTTTCTACCTCTTCATAAAAACTAGATTGTCCACTCAATAGTCTGGAGCCTGTCGCGCCATTATGTACAAGTCCTCTAGCCTCCAGTTTTCTTTGTGCCGCTTCATATATAGCAGTCGATCGAGAAAAGCCTAAATAGTCATTCGATGAAAAATCCACTACACCTTCCATCACTTTTAGTAATCTCAAAGCATTCCCTTCGATTCTAGAATCTAGGGAGGTGATGATTGAAGTAGGTGTTTTTTTAGGCATGCGGCTTTTGTTTTTTCAATAGCACAAAGGTACTTGATTTTGAATGATTGGACTTAAGACTGATAAAATTACTTTTGTATACGCAATAAATATTTACATCCAATAAAGACATTGAATTAAATGGGAGAATGAGGCAAGCCTATTGATGAATATTGCTATCTATGTCAACTCTTTTATAGCACGCAGAATATCACGTCTACTAACCTGGCCAATCAGCTTGTCGTTTTCATCCATCACTAATAATCTCTTAAAAGGAGAAGAAATAAATACAGAGGCGACATCTAAAATACTTTGATCGGACTTAATCGACTTCATCACGTTTGACATATAGTTGGAAACTGTGTCTGTGGACTTAGGAAGTCGATTATAGACATTTCCAAATAGGACTTGCAAGCAATCTTTGTCATCAATTAATCCTACTACTTTGCCTTGGTCATCTAGCACTGGAGCACCTGAAATTCTATTGTCTAATAGTGATTTTATGGCTACATTGATGTCCGTGTCCTTTTTAAAGGTGATCAATTTTCGGGTCATATAGTCTTGAACCGAAGGAATTTCTTTTACCGATCTTTGGTCGTTTTTGTCTACGGGTTTGTTTTGGTAATTTTTCATATCGTCAATTTTTGAAGTATTGTACTCAAAAGAAATTGTCGCTAACCACTTTCCATTGAGTATGAAAATAGTGTAACCTTTATTAAATTAAGAAAAATATGTTGGAATAGGAAATTTATTGGGAGTTAATTTTAAATGACAGTTTAGAACAAGGTTTTTATTATCTATTTGCTTGCGCTAGTTTTTAAATAATAATGCTAAGAATCATGACGAGAAATTTACTGCGCTTCATATGCTTGAGTCTTGCTTTCCTTTCTTTTTTACTCATGTGGAATTGATGATGTAACACCTTCTTTGATTAATACAAATTGTACTACAATAGACCTTGTAGACTTTACACTTTCAGATGAAAGCATTTCTTCATTACCTTTTTTAAACAAAGAGAGAATTGCCTTTGTTGATTCAGTTGACAATAACGCTGAGTTTAGTATTATTGGATTTGATGTCTGGTAAGGAAGTGGAAGTGTATTTTTTAATAAAGCAGTTGCCTCACTATTAGGAAGTTCTATCACAACTTTATTGTGAACTACATTGATTTTCGCGACTCGCCACTGGCGACGAAGCTCGACAAGGCGGAGCCGCGTAGAGATTAGGGATAGAAACGGTATCGACCTTTTTCGGTCGATAGGAGTGGATGAGCCCGACCTCGCCTTTTTGAAGGCTGAGGGAATCCCCATATGAGACACCTTTAATGAAAATCATGGACATAAAGTTAAAATAGTCTTGTATTATTATTTGCTGCTATTGTAACTGTTAAAATTAATAGTGATATTTGAGTCTTAATAAAAACAGCCTTATTTCTAAGTGTCACTATTATTACGAAATAACGAGATAGGCTAGAAGTACTCTAAGGATAAATAACAAGTATAAGAATTCCATTATGTGGACTTCTTTTTTTTTGCCTATGGAAAAAATTATAACGCTTGGCCGTAAAGGGTCTTTTCATGATCTTGCATGCGCTATTTATTTTGGGTCAAATAATTATGATATCCAATTTGCTTCTGACTTTGAAACTATAGGAAATCAACTGAAGACAGATGCTTATATAGATTTAGCTATGATAGCCATAGAGAATAATATAGCCGGGACTATATTGGATAATTATCGTATCATTAAAGAAAATGACCTATTCATTTCAGGAGAGATATATTTACCCATCGCTCAGAACCTAATGGCTTTACCTAATCAAGATATAGAGGGGGTCGCTGAAGTTCACTCTCATCCCATGGCTATAAAGCAGTGCAGAACATTTTTGAATACTATGGGTGAAATCAAAATCATAGAAAGTCCTGATACAGCGTTCAGTGCTCAGTTTATTGCAGAGAATAATTTGACAGGGGTGGCTGCTATAGCGAGTACGCTGGCCGCAAAACAATATGGTTTGGAAATCATTGCCCCTAATATTGAAAGTATAAAACCCAATAGAACAAGGTTTTTCGTAATTTCTCGAAAAAAGATTGAAATAGATAATTTTGATAAAGCTTCCATTAGGATTGTGCTTACGCATAAAATGGGTAGCCTAGCTCAAGCCTTGAATGTCATCTATGAACACAATATTAACATCAGCAAGCTTCAGTCTTTTCCAATAGCCGAAAGTGATGATAGATATTATTTTCATATTGATCTTGAGCTCAAGGATCAAGAGAAATATTATAGATGTATCGAACAACTTAAAGGGGTATGTTCGGAACTACAGACCTTAGGAGAATATTTAAAATCATCGCAAAACGGCATAATTACCAAACCATTGTAATAATCTTACCAATTAAACTTTGAAATCATGGAATCTAATAATAAAACTTGGCTCTCTAAAGAAAACAGACCTATTGTTATCGCGGGCCCTTGTAGTGCAGAATCTGAAGCTCAGGTAATAGAGACTGGGGAGAGATTGCTCAAAACGGGAAAGGTACACATTTATAGAGCAGGTATTTGGAAGCCTCGTACTCGTCCAGGCTCTTTTGAAGGAGTAGGGGCCGTAGGTCTTCCATGGTTACAGAAAGTGAAAGAAAAAACGGGCTTACCAATTACAGTAGAAGTTGCAAAGGCAAGACATGTGGAACTGTGCCTTGAGTTCGGCATAGATATGCTATGGATTGGAGCAAGAACTACAGTAAATCCATTTGCGGTGCAAGAAATTGCAGACGCACTTAAAGGGGTAGACATTCCAGTACTGGTTAAGAATCCTATTAATCCTGATATTGGATTGTGGTTGGGAGCAGTCGAAAGATTATCTACTGCTGGAATAACCGAACTTGGAGCTATTCATAGAGGGTTCTCTTATTTGAATGAAACTTATTATCGTAATAGGCCACAATGGAAATTACCTTTAGAATTTAGAGCGCACATGCCAGAAATTCCAATGATAAATGATCCAAGCCACATCTGTGGGAGACGCGATATTCTCCAAGAAGTAGGTCAAAAAGCGATGGACCTCAACTTCGATGGATTGATGATAGAGTCTCACATTGACCCAGACAATGCATGGTCAGATGCCAAGCAACAGATTACCCCAGAAGTATTGGGCAGCATGATTACAGAAATGGTGCTTAGAAAGTCATATCAAGACAAACCAGAGTTTCAAAACGAATTGTCAAAACTAAGAGAAGACATCGATCAGATCGATGAAGAATTGATTAACCTTTTGTCCAATAGGATGAAGGCGTCTCGAGAGATAGGTTCTTATAAAAAGAAAAATAACATTACTATCTTGCAAAAGAGGAGGTGGGAGCAAATTATCAAAAAGAGTAAAGCACAGGCTTCTCAATGCGGTTTGAGTGAAAAATTCATTATGGATTTTATAGATGCCATTCACTTAGAAAGTATCGATCAGCAACAGCAAATTTTTAATAAAAAAGAATAGGGTTATTAATAGGGGTGCCCGGAAGGAATTGACCTTATTTTTTCGCTTTCAAGAATATCTCTGACAGCAGCATCATATACTTCATATGTTTTTGCTTTTTTAATTTTCTTGACCACTTTAGTAGGATTAAGAAAGAGTGTTGCAAAATATTCCCAATAGCTGAGCATCTTTCTGATTACAGCCTTTTCTCCTGTTAATTTTTTTTCAGCAGCACTAAACAAAGTGTCTATATACTTACTAAATATATCAATTTTGTTTTCTGGGTATAAATGCGTTTTGGTTTTAATCATCTCTGGTAGAAATGGGTCAGCTATTAGTCCTCGGCCAAGCATCCAATGATCAATGCTGGGAAAGCGATTTGCCATTTCTTCAAATCTAGCCACGGTGGTGATATCTCCGTTGTAATATAATTTTTGAGAACAATAATCTATACATCTTTGAAAGCCATCTAGGTCAACACCTCCTTTATATAATTGTGCGCCAATTCTAGCATGTATACCTATATTTTTAATAGGATATTTTTCCAGTATCGGAAACACATCCAAGATTTCTTTACTGTCTGCATAGCCCATTCGCATTTTCATGGAGACTACAATGTCTGTCTTCCTGTGTACCTCATCAAGTATTCTGTCAATCTTTTCTGGATTTTTAATAAGGCCAGATCCCATACCTTTATTGGTTACCATTGGGTATGGGCAGCCTAGATTCCAATTGAGTTCTTTATATCCAAGATTAATAACATATTTCGCAGCAAAGATGAATTCCTCTGCGCTACAAGTCATGACTTGAGGGATGACGATTAGGCTGGCATTATTTTTAAGCTTTAGATCTCGCTCATAAACAGGTTTGATAATCAATTTTCCGTTAAATCGAATATAAGGTGCATAGAAATAATCTATTCCTGAAAAGAATTGCTGGAAAGCATTTCGGAAGTGAAAGTCCGTGAATCCCTGCAATGGAGATGATATGAGTTTATGGTGCATTTGTTTGCAAAGATAATTATAAACAATAATAATTTGGACTCAATGTTGGGAGAATGATTATTGTTTGCTTTCATGGAATTTATAAAAAAACCAGAAAAATGACGGAACCAATAGAATAGCCGACAGAATAAAATTGTCTAACAGATGTGGACAAAAAAATAGCCAAGCATGTTCGCATGCTTGGCTATACTCATTTGATTTAAAAAGTTATACACTAAATCTTTATAAATCGTGCAATCCTTCCATCACTTGCTCTAAGGATGTAAGTACCACTTTCTAAATTCTGTGTGTCAATATTTCCATCTGAAGACCCTCTGCTTATTACGGCACCACTGATGTTAATAATCTCATAGTCAAGATTCGCATCTAAGCCAATAATGTTAAACGACTCTCTAACAGGATTAGGGAATACTTTCAACTCTTTTATTGACTCTTCCACTACAGAAGCATCTTTGGTAATTGGCGAAATAGTATTGATCTGTGTTTGCGGAAGAGTACCTGTGCTTGCCAACTTTTCTTCTTGCTCTTCAGTTAGCTCTACATCATTGTTGAAAGCTATTTCTTCTGGTACTACCGCTCCTTTTGGTGCTGCAGTAGTACAACCATCGATTAAGATATTGTCCAGATATACACGGTCATTGTTGTTTGACATGTCCGCTCTAAATCTGAATACAGTTTGATTCGTGAAAGGTCCGGCAATGCTAATGTTGTCATAATATCTTACATTATTACTTGCAAATTCGACTCCTCTTTCCCATGTTTCTTCAATAGTAAAACTAGAACCTCCATCAGTTGAAATTTCAAAAAAGAAATCTTCTCCGTTTTCTACTCCTTGAGTATAGTAAGTAAAATCTAATGTCAAATTCGAATAGGTACTCAAATCATAAACTTGAGAAGTGATATTAGAAGTTCTAGAATTGTCTCTTAATCTCACTGCATAAGTATCTACCGCTCTAGGGCTATTCCATGCGGAATGATTCGAATCACTACCTCCATCAGTCCATACACCGTATCCACCATTCGCGGATCCTTCAAAGTCTGAGTATAAAACTTGCACATCACACACTTCCGTAGGGCAAGGAACTAAGGCTCCACTATCATAGGTGCAGAAGTCTACAACCGCTCCTGAGTTTGGAAAGTATACTTCCATAGAGGATACATTATCTATATCTGCAATAACATTTACGATGTTGCCATTCCCTCCGTTAGGGACAGATAAAGTAGCTATCGAAACGCCAGCAGTAGTAAAAAATTCTACAGTAGCATTATTGGTTTGAATATCCAATAAGGTAACATTGTCAATGAACTGTGGGGTGTCAAAATCAAAAGTAAGCGTACCTCCTTGTGCATCATCATCTGGGTCAGAAGAATCTCCATCTTCTGAAATGATTAAAATCATTCCTTCGTTTGCTGTTGCTAAATCAGTGTCGCCTCCAGTTGGATTTGCAGAGTCAAAAATCATAGCCATGTTGCCAAAAGTACTATTTCCAGCTCCAGTAACCGTAAGCCCTGAAATCTGCGTATCGATAATGGTTCCAGCAGTAAATCCTTCAAAGCCTTCTGTGATACATGTAGGAGTTGTTTGACATGCAATATCTACACATGAAGGAATAAGGTCTTGATCATATGTACAAAAATCAGTAATAGCTCCAGAAGTCATTAATTCTACTTCCATGCTTGATACATCTTCTGAATTGATTATAAGATTAGCTGCTCCACCATCTCCTGTGGTTGGAATAGATAAGGTCTGGATTAGGTTTCCATTTATGTCAAATAGGCGAACCTCGCCGTTCGGGTTTTCTATATCTAAGAATCCCATGTCCTCTATAAATTGAGGAGTATCAAAATCAAAAGTAAAAGTTCCACCATTTGCTTCGTCATCAGGATCAGAAGAATCTCCATCTTCAGAGATGATTAGAATAAGCCCTTCCGTAGCAGAAGCCAAATCGGTATCTCCTCCTGTAGGATTAGCAGAATCAAAGATCATAGCCATATTGCCAGTAGTCCCGTTTCCATTTCCATCAACCGTTACTCCAGGTAACTGCGTAGAAACAATGTCACCTGTGCTCAAACTTTCAAACCCTTCTGTCACACAATCTGGTGCTGCAAATGAAACCGTCACTGTAGCCATACAGGTAAGGCCAGCCGCCGAAAAGGTTACTGTTTGTGTTCCAAAATCATCACAATCTGAGAATGAACTTGCACTATAATCATTTGTTACGGCTACAACTGCTCCTGAAGCATCAAAAGCCGTAGCAGAATCTAACCATGACTGGATAGCGGCATCTTGGGCTGATGATCCATTAAAAGTTAAATTCAAATCAGCTGGGCAGTTTATTTCTGGGTCACCTTGAGGAGGGCCTTCTACAGTGATGATTGGTGTACAAGTGGAGGAGTTTCCATTCCCATCTGAAACAGTTAAAGTGACCATATTGTCGCCTATATCATTACTACCAAAATCTGTTTGACTTAGAGCGAAAGTGACACTTCCACAATTGTCTGTAGAACCACAGTCAACATCTGTAGGAGTAATAGACGCATTACCATTTGCATCTAAAGTGATAGTGATGTCTTTGCACATAGGTGTTGGTACTGTATCATCTTCCACGGTTACAGTTGCATCACAAGTGCTTTCATTCCCATCAGCATCAGTAACCGTTAATGTTACTGTGTTAGCTCCTATATCAGAGCAAGTGAAACTTGAAG
>CAYWOZ010000151.1:0-8250 GCA_964458675.1 uncultured Saprospiraceae bacterium | reverse complement strand
TGCCGATAAGATCATTTAAGGCCTCACAGATCAATTTGAATTAGCTATTGACTAATATGAGGGCTTTAAAATATAAAGTCCTCCTACAGCTCTTCTAATACAAATTAATGATTTAGAATATAATATATGTAATATAGAATTATAATATAAGTGTTGTATTATCTAGTTTTATTGCGTTACGAAGTGAATATTGAATAATTTGCTTTTATCAGTGTCCATTATAAAATCTAAATTCTTGATTGTATCGAATTATGTGAGTGACTGCTTTCTATAGCCTATTTTAAGAATTCAAAAAGAGTACTATTATATTACAAGTATTACTGATTAATATATTATTTAATATTGATATGTAGGAAGCTTTCCACTATTGTCGATAAATATAGAATGTAAATCAAACTATGGATAGATAGTTAAAATAGAGTACATGTAATATTAATAATACTTGTAATGGGAGTATTGCAAGACTTTCTCTTTGATACTAAATTACAGATTTGTTGGAACTGTATTCAGTTAGATAAGATTTATTTGTTCCGTTCTCTTCATGCAAAACTTAATTAAAGTATATATCATCTTTCAGGTATTACAAAGTAATACTTGAAAGATGTACTTAATTTATGAGAACAGTATTTTCGCCAATTTTAATGATCGGAAGGCATTCATAGGAGAGAATGCAAAACAAAGCGCCAGCAATACTTTTGCAAACAGTCACGGAATTGATTCATACTCCAAAGCAAACTTTACAAAATAGAGCTTATACATAGCAATATTATATTACAACTATTATTGTGTACGCTTTGTATGCTCTGTAATTGCCTTGTCTACAGCACCTTTTGGTTGAGCGTTTATATACATTTCTAGCGCTTCATCAAATACGTCTTGTATTTTCTTACGATCCCAGTATGCAATTGCTTTAATGGTCTTTAGCTTTTCACTATTAATCCTGAATGTAGATACAACCGTCGTAGGTGGGGTAGGGGAGGGGCTATGAGAAGCCGCTTTTGTAGGTTCCCTCTTCACTTGTGCTGGTTGCTCCATTATATCATTATCAGGTATAAGTGTACTCAACCTTTTTCTCCCTATGCTATTTTTAAAATCCTTTGCCATGTCTATTTTGATTTATTAAACTTGATGAGCAGCCACTATTTCTAGGCTCAATTTCTTGTAATCCTTTGCTCCATTGCTACTGGGGGCATATGAAAAGATGTCCAAATCGTCAATTGGAGCTTCAACTAATGCTATATTCTTCCTAATCCTAGTTTTAAACACCTTATTAGGGAAATAGTCCTCTATCATATCTGCGATATTCTTATTGAGAACCAGACGTTTATCAAACTGTGTAAGGAAAACACCAGTTACTTCTACCTCCTTATTTAATCTAGCTTTTATTTTCTCGAGAATAAACATCAGCTTATCTAGCCCTTTCATAGAAAAATACTGGGCATCCAATGGGATATATACTTCATTGCAAGCAGTCAATGCATTGATAGTCAGTAAACCAAGAGAAGGTGGACAGTCAATGATTATATAATCATATTGCCCAACCCATTTACTCACTAGTTCCCTCAATACATACTCTCTTCCAGGGATATTGCTCAATTCTACCTCTGCTACTGATAAGTCTAGATTGGAAGGTATTATATCCAATGTTTCAGAAACCTTATGAATCGGAGCAGGAGCTTTATCGGTTAAAGCATCGTAAATGCTTAATTCAGCATCTTCATATCCGAAGGCATCACTCAAGTTGGCTTGAGGATCCAGATCGATTAATAATACTTTTTTGTCTAGCTGGCTAAGAGCTACACCAATATTTTGCACAGAAGTAGTCTTACCTACTCCTCCTTTATGATTTGCAATAGCGATAATATTTGTCATGTAAATAATTTTGTATTCGCAATATTACAAAATAATATAATATGTATTAGTAAGGTCTTTACTTTAATTTTTAAAATAATGACAGCTATCAGCTCAATGCAATATTTAATGAGAAGAAGAATCAACCTTATTTAAGAAATCTAAAAAGGAGCATAGAATGGCTATACATTGTTATACTAACCCGAATGGATTTTTTGATTTGGGATAACTTATTAAGTACAATTAAATATGGCAAAGTAATTGATTTAACAAGTTGAGAATATAAAAATAACATACAATGAGAAATTATTTAACCCTCCTCTTCGCATGTCTATGCGTTGTTGGATATGCCCAAGAATTTGAAGTTGGTGTAAAAGGTGGCGTCAACTTGTTCCACGGAGACCTTGTTCCAGAAATTGTTGATCTAGATGCCCTTGGCTTCGGAGGTGGACTTTTTGCGAGATACCACTTTAACCCTAAATTTGATTTAAGAGCTTCAGCAAACTATGGTTTATATGAAAGTTCTGACTTAAATACTCCAGAAAGAGCTGTAAGAGGTTTTTCTTCTGAGTCAACACTTATTGACTTTACTGTTGGCGCAGAATGGAATTTACTGGGAGTGAATATTTACGAAAATCAAAAAAGATTTGCTGCAGATTTCACGCCTTACTTATATCTTGGTGTAGGAGGAAATCTAGCAGATGTGGTGGTTACGACTTCTGTAGATGGTAGACCTTTAGATCCTCAAGATTTAGCAAGAGATTTTCCAAGCTTTTCTATGGTTGTACCTATGGGTCTAGGAGTGAGATATAGCCTTGACAGGTTAGTAATTGGTATCGAGGGTACTTTAACGGCAGGCCTAAATGACTATCTAGATGGTATTAGTAGATCTGGTAATAGAACGGATAACGATTGGTATACCTCTATTGGTGTAACTATCGCTTATAGAATTGGAGAATCATCAAGTAGCTATATTCAAGATGAAGCACCTGTGGAATATATAGAAGAAGGAAACGAATATTATGAAGAAGATAATAACTAAAATAGAATAGTTATTGCAAAAATATAAAGCTAAAAGGGAGGTAAGTCATATGACTTACCTCCCTTTTTGTTTGTTATCAGTCCTTAAACTTCTGCAATGGAATCACTTGCGCAGTCAATACAATAATGCGAATTGAAATCGTTGGTCTTTGCAAGTTAGTTTAAGAAGAAAGTGGAAAGAATAATCTAAAAAGCATCTGGATCAAACAACTCATCTATATAAATAGACCTGAATGAGCTCGTGTAGTTATCTCGGCAGCCATCTACTCCTGATCTCATAATACTGATACAAGCGCCGCTGGGATATTCATCCTCACGATGTTCTCGCTGTAGAAAGCAATGACCCAATTCGTGAAAAATAACTAGCTCCTTGAGAAGGTTACTAGCGTTACTGTTGAGGAAAGTCTCATCAATCACAATATCATTATCTAGACTATTTATTGGTCTTGAACATTGACCTGCAACTCCGTCTCCTTCTATTTCTCTTATGTTGGCTGTAAGTATAGCTTCATTTAGGTCTATTTCTAAACCTCGTGCAGCAGCTTCCTTTTCAAATGTCTCAAAAAATCCATGCAGTCTTTCATCCACATTGGGAAACACTTTAGGTGGAGGAGCTTCCTCTTTACAGGAAAAACACGCCAAACCAAGGCAAAATAATATGTGAGATTTTTTAATCAATGGATATGTTTTATGCGAAATTTGAAACTAGAACAAGATATTTGCTCTATTACAAATATGCAAAAAATTAGGATGAATGACAAGGTTTTGCCCTTCTATATCGGGTTATTTTACTTAAAAGAAGCAAATAGTCATGGATATTCTTTTTTAGTAATAATATCACTTTCTAGGCATATCAAAGGTACTGGATAAGCCTAATAAAACACATTCTAATTGTGTTATTCGAGCAAATCAAAAAGCATCAGGATCAAATAACTCATCTATATAAAAGGCTCTAGTATTGACGTTATAATTGTCTCTACAATCTTCTAGACCACTTCGCATAATGCTAATACAGGCTCCATTTCCTAATTGGCCTTCACGATGACCTCTTTCCAGAAAGCAATGACCCAGCTCGTGATAAACAACAAGTTCTTTTATTAAGAAGGGAATATTAGGATTATTGAAGAAGCTCTCGTCTATTACAATATCATTGTCTAGATTATTAACCGTACGACGGCATTGACCGGCTACTCCTTCACCAGGAAGTTCGCTAATCCCAGCGCTAATGAATGTTTCGTTGAGATCTATAAACAAGCCTCTTGCAGCTGCTTCGTCTTCGAATGATCTAAAGAATCCTTGCAATCTGAAATCTACATTTTCAAAAACGCGAGCATTAGATACGGTAGAATCATCTTCATTACAAGAGAAAAGAGATAAACCTAAACAGAAAAACAGGAAATATGATGTACGTACCACAGGCATGAATTTTAAATTTTTTAATAATAAACTGTGTGTGGAGTAGGAGTTATAACGTATATTTTTCTTTTATGTACAACGTGGACCAAACCTAATTTATTTATAAGCTGTCACACTAAATTAATCATAAGGTTAACAATACCATTTTGATATTAGTTACACTTATATAAATCCTTTCGATAGATTTTCATTTTTGCGCTCCCGGTAGAAGTGATACGAATGGCGCTGAAGGCATATACCATTTATGGTATTAATGAAGGAGGGAGACTCGAAGGATGACCCTTAGGGAATACTAGAGACGACCATCCTGAATATGCATTTCAGGGACTTGAGTACAAACAGATGACGGGAATTTAGCGCCCAAAAACGGATAACCTAATAATAGATATTATGTTAAGTAGAATAAAATTAATATTACTCTAACAATAATGACTTTCGCTAAAACATTATTAATGGGTATCTTTCGAGAGCTTAAAATACCGTAGCTCATTTCACTTTATATTTTTTGTAAGCAATACCTCAAATCAAAAGTAAATGACTAATACTTATCTAAATTGCGCAGTAGGCACACTTCAAGAATTTGTACCGAATGCAAATACACCTTGGAATGAAGAACGTGTCAAACATCTCTATCGTAGGATTGGCTTTGGTGCAAATCCAGAGATGATAGAAAACGCACTCGCTCAGAACCCAGCAGATTTAGTAGATGCTCTGATTACTGATGCAATTGCAAGACCAAAATTTCCTAAACCTATATGGGGAGATTGGGCAATATCGGATTATGATCCAGATAATACTCTAGCTCAGGCATTAGCTCAACTTTACGAACTTCTGGACCGCTGGTCTGGAGAGTTTTTGGATAACGATGCACTTCGTGCTAAGCTCATGTTGTTTTGGAGCAATCATTTTGTCACAAGATTAGACGACTATAATTGCCCTTCGTACAATTATGACTATTTCAGACTTTTAGAAGAAAATGCCCTTGGCAATTTTCGGAATTTTGTAGAGCAAATCGGAACGGCTCCTTCTATGTTAATATATCTCAATGGAGTGCAGAATACTAGATTTGAACCCAATGAAAATTATGCACGAGAACTCCTTGAATTGTTCACTTTAGGACGAGATAATAATTATACACAGGATGACATAATTGAAGCTGCACGAGCACTGACTGGATGGAATGGATTTACAGAGGCATGTGCACCCATCACATTTGTTCCTGCATTTCATGATCCAGGTCAGAAGACTATTTTTGGACAAACAGGTGCTTGGGATTACGATGGACTTATTGACCTAATCTTTACTGAAAGACGCTCAGAAATGGCTACTCATATTTGTGAGAAGTTGTACAATTTTTATGTCAATCGAGAAACTGACGAAGACATTGTAGAAGAGCTGGCTCAAATTTTCATAAATAGTAATTTTGAGATTGCACCCGTACTTAGGACGCTTTTCAAAAGTGAACACTTTTTTGATGGAGCACATATTGGTGGTATTATTAAGAGCCCACTTGAGTCTATGTATGGCTTTATAAAAGAAAGTGATTTTCCTATAACGGAAACGGCTATTCCTGGCAATATGCCTAATAGACCGTTTATTAACCTATACTTTGTGGGTGCAGAAGCTGGGCAAGCTTTGTTCGACCCAGTAGATGTAGCTGGTTGGCCAGGCGATAGAGATTGGATAAATAGTACAAGTCTGACAGCGCGCTGGAGCATCACAGACTTTTTCATTTTTACTTTTTTCCAAAGTCATAGAGATCAACAAATCGTATGGGTGCAAAATTTGGTCAACAATAGTAATGATCCTGATCTAATTACAAGGCGAATTATAGATTTCTTTATCCCTACTGAATTGCAAACTGAGCAAGCCTACGCTAACGGAGTTCAAGCCTTCAAATGGGAAGTACCAGAAAATTATTTTGAAGATGGTAGCTGGAATCTTGATTGGGACCAAGAAATAGTCGGTGGACAAATCGCCTTTTTGCTGCGCTATATTTCACGACTTCCAGAATTTCAGATGGCATAAAGTATGCCTTTGTTCATCAAATTTTCTAATCTAAAAAAGAATAAATTATGTGTACGCATAATCACGATATAAAATCAAATTTAGAAGTACAAAAGGGGAGTGAAAAGGCTCATGGAAAAGAACATGAGAAGGCGCATAAAAAGTGGACGCGTCGATCTTTTATGAGAGGTCTAAGTATTTCTGGAGGCATGGGTATGATGCTCGGCCACCTTCCTGTCAACGCCTTATCTTCATCTCCGCTAAGTATGTTTCTAAATGGAGAAAATTCTGATAGGGTACTTGTGATGATTAGACTTCAAGGAGGTAATGATGGACTCAGTACACTTGTTCCATTATATGACTATGATGCCTATAGAAGCAATCGTCCGCAACTCGCAAAGGAAATATCGGAGACGATCCAGCTGACCAATGAACACGGTCTTAATCAAAACTTGAATACACTTATGCCTATGTGGAATGATGGCCAGATGAAGATAGTGAGTGGGGTAGGGTATGAAAATCACAACCTCTCCCATTTTCGTTCTACTGACATAGTAACCTCGGCCTCTGATGCCAACCAGATAGAAGATTCTGGATGGTTAGGAAGACATCTCAATGAATGTTTTCCAGACTTTTTGACCAATGCTCCAGAGCATCCACCAGCTGTTCAGATTGCAGGTGGCGGAAGTATTTTATTTAATGGAGGGGATGGTTCAGTCGACAATTATGCCTTGGCGGTGTCTAGTCCTGAACAGCTTTTTGAGATTGCGCGGACAGGCCAATTATATGATTTAGATAATCTTCCAGAGTGTACCTATGGGGAGCAGTTAGGTTTTTTACGGACGGTAGCAAATACTACTTTTCAGTATGCCGAAGTGATTAAAGAGAAATATGATATAGGCGCTAATGAAGTGAATTATACCACTTCGCTAGGCCAACAATTGGGACTAGTAGCACGACTTATTAAGGGCGGTTTGAACACTCAGTTTTATGTAGTGACGCTAGGTGGTTTTGATACGCATGCTAACCAAGAAAGCAATCATGACAATTTGATGGCGACCTTGGGAACTGCGGTTAGCAATTTCTTCTCAGATTTAAAATTGGGAGATAAAGATGAGTCAGTTCTGGCGATGACTTTTTCAGAGTTCGGTAGACGAGTACAAGAGAACGCATCACGAGGTACTGATCATGGGACAGCAAGTCCTACTATGCTCTTTGGACCTAGTCTCAATGGCAATGGAATCATAGGAGATGATCCCGATCTCAACGACCTTGACGCTAATGGTAATCTAAAATTTACCACTGATTTCCGGTCTATTTATGCTACCGTATTAGAGCAATGGTTGTGTCTAGATTCGCAGCAAGTAGATGATATATTATTTAGAAATTTTAGTCGCTTAGACCTTGGTCTGCAGTGCCAAACCGTTTCTGCTTCACCTTGGGTGGATATCCCTAAGATCAAGCATGAGGTTAGATATGGAGATCATGGCCGAGCTTTTGTCTATTACGAAATAGAGCGCACGCAACATGTCAAAGTAGATATATTTAGTATATCAGGCCAGCATATCAAGAGCCTACAAAGTGGAACCCAGACAAGTGGTTCCTATGCCTTAGATGTCAATCTTGAAAGACGGTTTGTTATGGCACCGCTCGTATATCGGATTTCTATCAATGACCAATCTTACAGCAAAACTTTTCCTCTACTAAGGATATAGTTTTTAAATTTTTTGGGCCTACCCGCTAACATTTTCTCCAAGGCTAGAAATGAGCTTTGGAGAAAAATGTTAGCGGGTCGCTATGTTACTTAGCTCGCAAGTCTGCTCGGTCCTGCGCCCCGAGAAAAATTGGGACTTGGACTGCCGGCAAAAGGCCGCCACTATTTCACAGCGTTTTCTATGGTTTATCCAAACATACATCATAATTTCTTTCATACAT
>CAYWOZ010000150.1:6227-8318 GCA_964458675.1 uncultured Saprospiraceae bacterium | reverse complement strand
TAGTTTAAATAAAAATATGTGAAAAATCACTAATAAATGATTTTGGCACCCTTTTCTACACTATTTAAAAGCATATCAAGTGAAATACAAAAATACGAATAATACCACTTATGTTTTAAGATGCTGCTTTTGTTTTTACATAACAAAAAGTATGCGGCCTTCCCAATCGCAAATGGCATTGGATTCCCCACTAGATAGAAAGCAATTTTAGAATTAGTGTTAATTATTAATCTTATACATATTAAAATTATTAATAATTTACATACATTTGAACTACAATTAATTACACAATCGTGTTAGCAAGAAGAACCATTCTGATGCTCTGTGCATTATGGAGCACTGTCTGTTATGCAAAGGTAGACCGCTTACGAGCGTCTCTACGTGCGGACCCAGCTACATCCATAGTTATCGGATGGGATCAAGTTTCTGGTATAAGCCCTGTTTTATTGTATGATACCCAAGCGCATAAAGGCGATGTACCTTCCTATTCGTATGCGCATGAAGTAGATTCTCAGAATGACTATGCAGGTATGCAGAATAAGTTTGCTCGACTAGAAGGATTGTTACCAAACACAGTGTATTTTTTCGTCATAGTAGATTCAGAGGGTGTTTCTAAAGAATATTCTTTTGAGACCTTACCAAATACTTCAAATGAAAGAATTTCTATCATCGCAGGAGGAGATAGTCGTAATTATCGAGAAGCTAGACAGTCTGCTAACAAAATGGTAGCGAAGCTGCATCCTCACATGGTAATGTTCGGAGGAGATATGACTGGAGGAGACAATCCTAAACAATGGATGCAATGGATGAACGATTGGCAATTGACCATTTCGGAGCAGGGGAGATTAACCCCTGTTGTAACTGCCAGAGGAAATCACGAATACTCAAATAAGACCATCATGGCTTTGTTTGATGTGCCTACAGTAAGCAATTACTATAGCATACCGATTGGTGGAAACCTAGCTCAGCTATACACCCTCAATTCCCTCATTGCAGCAAACGGAGAGCAAGCAGAATGGCTGGAGCAAGAATTAATCTCAAATCATAGAGAAGTTTATTGGCAACTCGCTCAATATCACTTTGCTACTAGACCACATACTAAGCGCAAAGCAGAGCGAAATAATCAAATGAACTATTGGTCTAAATTATTTTATAAGTATGGAGTTGACTTGGTTGTAGAGTCAGATGCTCATGTGGTAAAGACTACTTACCCATTAAAACCAAGTAGAGGAAGTGGTTCTGAGCAAGGATTCGTTAGAGATGACAATAGAGGGACTGTATATGTAGGAGAAGGTTGTTGGGGGGCACCTTTACGACCTAATGATGATGATAAAAACTGGACGCGCGCTAGTGGTAGCTTCAATCAATTTAAATGGATGTTTATTGACAAAGAAGGTATTGAAGTACGTACAGTTTTGACTGATACTGCTGACAAGGTAGGAGATGAGTGTTTTTATGATCGTTTCTGTGTCCCTTCAGGCATAGGGATTTGGAATCCACCTACAGGAGATGTGCTTTATATTGATCAAAGGGATAACGTCAGTAGTATTGATGGTACTTCTAGTTCTAAGAATATTGAAGTCCTTGCTTTCAATGCAAAGAATATTGATGATGACCAGAGAGAAATTAAATGGATCACGCGTAATGAAAACGAATCTGTGAATTACGAATTGCAGAAATTAAATTTCTTCGGCTCTAGTTATACGACCATAGCCATGATTAATGGAAAGGCTAAAGAGAAAAATCATTACAAGTTTATTGATAATACCAGTTCCGATAGTTCCGCATATCGTTTAAAGAAAATCTCACCAGAAGGGATTACCTTATTCTATATTGCAGAGTAAATTATTATAGACGTTAGAAAATTAGCTGTTAGAAATTAGACACGCAAAATTATCCTTCTAACTTACTCCAAGTATCCATACTTTCACATTTTTCTATTACCAAAGCTCTCCCGGTGCGATGTGTTTCCGAGCGCTCCAACTTAGCTCCCGTGTCTTCGTTGGTAAATATAACACGCTGGCTTAGTTTGCTTTATATGGTTGTGTATAGCCTTCGGTGTCTGCGGTGTTTTTGAACCCGCCAACTTAG
>CAYWOZ010000150.1:0-6127 GCA_964458675.1 uncultured Saprospiraceae bacterium | reverse complement strand
CAAGTAAGCAAAGCCTTCGGTGTCTGAGGTGTTTCCGAACGCTCCAACTTAGCTTCCGTGTCTTCGTTGGTGAATATAACACGCTGGCTTAGTTTGCCTCATATGGTTGTGTATAGCCTTCGGTGTCTGCGGTGTTTTTGAACCCGCCAACTTAGCTCCCGTGTCTTCGGTGGTAAAAAGAACACGCTAGTTTAGTTTTTCTTAGGTGTCTTTGAACAAGTAAGCAAAGCCTTCGGTGTCTGAGGTGTTTCCGAACGCTCCAACTTAGCTTACATAAAAAAAGCCCGACTTCAAATGAATGAAGTCGGGCTTTTTATATCTTATATTGAAGAGCGATTAGTATCTGATACCTAGCGCCTTTAAAGTTTCAATATCTAACTGACCTACAGGAAGACCATTTTCTTTCTGGAATTTAGTAAGTGCAGACTTAGTCTGAGAACCAAATACATTATCAGAAGGACCAGGGTTATAACCTCTTGATCTTAAAGCATCCTGAATCTGACGGTAAGTGTAATCAGTAACTTGGTTGTTACAGATAACCTCTCTCCACTCAGTGAATCCACCTGGCTTAACTAATCTTCTCTTAGTTACAGTCTGGTATTCAGCAGGAATTTCAACAGTCTTAGTAGAAGCAGCAGACTTAACTACTTGCTTAGTCTGAGTTGCATATTCTGCAGGAATTGCCTGTACTTCAGAAGAAGCAGCGTTTTTAAGTACTCTCTTAGTTACAGTAGAGAATTCAGCAGGAATTACTTCCTCTCTAGTAGTAGCTGGAGTCTGTAAAACAGTCTTGCTAACAGTCTTGAACTGAGCAGGAATTACTTCCTCTCTAGTAGAAGCTGGATTCTTGATTACTCTCTTAGTGATAGTAGAGAATTCAGCAGGAATTACTTCTGTTCTAGTAGTAGCAGGAGTCTTGATTACTTGCTTAGTTACAGTAGAGAACTGAGCAGGAATTACTTCCTCTCTAGTAGTAGCAGGAGTTTTGATTACTCTCTTAGTTACAGTAGAGAATTCAGCTGGGATAGCTTCTTGTCTAGTAGTAGCAGGAGTCTTAACAACTCTTCTTGTCTGTGTACCATACTCAGCAGGAATTTCAACAGTCTTGATACAGTCATCACCACTATCAGTATAACCAGCAGCACATCCTTGTCTGATTTGCTTAGTTACAGTTTTGAATTCAGCTGGTACTTCTACCAAACACCATACAAGACAGTCGTTAGGATCAGCAGAAAGGCAGTTTCTGTCTGCTTTCTTCTTTACCCACTTAGTAGAAGAAGGCTTCACCTCGATAGTTTCTGTTTCAGTAGTGTACTGAGCAGGAACTCTTTCGATTCTAGAAGATGCTTCCTTTACCAATACCTGCTCTGTTACAGTTTCGTAAGTAGCAGGCACAGGAATCAATCTTGAAGATTCAGGCTTCACCATTACTTGCTCTGTTACAGTTTCGTACTCAGCAGGAATAGGAATTAAACGCTTAGACTCAGGCTTTACCATCATCTGTTCAGATACAGTTTCGTAAGTAGCAGGCACAGGAATCAATCTAGTTGATTCTGGCTTTACCATTACTTGTTCAGTAACTGTTTCGTACTCAGCAGGAATTGGAATCAAACGCTTTGATTCAGGTGATACCATTATCTGCTCTGTTACTGTTTCGTAAGTAGCAGGCACTGGAATCAAACGTCTTGATTCTGGCTTTACCATTACTTGCTCAGTAACTGTTTCAAATTCTTCAGGTCTCGTAAGGATTCTTGAAGATTCTGCTTTCGCTAATACTTGCTCTGATACAGTCTCATATGTAGCAGGTACAACTTCAACTCTTGTAGAGGCTCCTCTAACAAGAACTTGTTCTGTCACTGTTTCATACTCATCTGCGATTAAGCATTTTGCGTAGCATTTTCCTGGTTCATTATTGACTGGGAGATCACCAGGTTGCGCCATTACACTTGTTGCCATGAACAAGCATGCAATTGCAAAAATAAGGTTCAATTTTTTCATAATTGAATTATAGTTTTTGATTAAAAAAATAATATTTAGAATTTATAAATAATAGCCTAAAGGATGCACAAATTTACTGCAAAACTTTCGGATAACATAAATAATGTTTAGTTATTATCTGTTCCCTAATTACATCGTCTGAAATCTCTGAAAGCGGTCTAATTTCACCACTTTTCAACATCATTTTGATTTCTTTTTTGGATGTACTATAGGTTGTGTTACGTTCTGATCCTGAAATGATTAGATGACCTTCTTTAAAATTATCGCCAAATTTATTCCTCAATTTTGTACCTATTTCACTTTTTCTTTCGTCAGCTATTTCTGCATTGCTCATTTCTATCGCAAATAGCCTCCTGAACATGATACTTTCTGATAAATAAGACAATATTTTGTCTTCACTTTTTTGCCAATTTTTGAGGTTGTATATCACATCATAATCGTCCAATTGAGCAAAATTTTCAATCATTGATTTCTTATCAGTATATACTTCCTTACTGTCTGACTTTAAAAAGTTACCTAGTATACCAGTGCATTCAATTTGGCCTGGTTGTTCGAGAAGCACTTCCTTTGCACGAAGTACAGTTCTAATCAACATTTGCTCTGCAGTCAATACCGTTTTGTGTAGATACACTTGCCAGTACATTAGTCTACGAGCCACCAGAAATTTCTCTATCGAATAAATTCCTTTCTCTTCTACCACCAAGTGATTGTCAGATACATTCAGCATGCTGATTATTCGCTCATGTCCTATGACGCCCTCGTGGACTCCTGTAAAGAAGCTATCCCTTTTGAGATAGTCTATACGATCCATATCCAATTGGCTGCTGATTAATTCATGCAAAAATACCTTATGGTATTCCCCTTTGAAGATTTGAATAGCCAGCGAAAGCTTTCCTTCAAACTCTTCATTGAGTTGGTCCATTATCATCAAAGACAACTCCTCGTGATGAAAAGGAAGAATTTTTTGCTCTAAAGCATGAGAAAATGGACCATGCCCTATATCATGTAGTAAAATACCTATCATGACACCTTCTTTCTCTATATCGGTGATTTCAATCCCTTTTTGTCTCAAAACGGAGACAGCTATTTTCATGAGGTGCATAGCACCTATGGCATGGTGAAATCGAGTATGCAGAGCACCTGGATAGACATAATCTGTCAAACCCAATTGCTTAATTCTACGCAATCTTTGGAAATAACGATGCTCTATAAGATTGAAAATCAACCCGCTAGGCATGTCAATGAGCCCATAAATAGGGTCATTCAACAACTTGTTATACCTCATTTATCTGAATTTTCTGCAAAGATGCAGCAATCTGTAGAGAAGTCTAGCAATAAGCTAAAATTTTCAATCGTTAGTAACCTAACATTTCAAACTGATCTTGCAAATCTTTATCTGCACAGTTTCTATATTAATTGAATGGTTCGTTAATATAAGAACCATTGTAACTAAGACTGTACTTTCTCAATTTGGGTTGCTTGAGGTGTCACATTTGCCTCTTTTTTATTTTTTTAAGTTTTATCATCAAAAATCTATTCGCTCAGAAATAAACTCTACATTTAAATTATCTTACACACGCTTACCAATATTGAGTGAAATTGGACTCCATAGTCCGAATTCGTCTAAAGTGGTAGCCTCTTTCATCGCTAACACATTTTTATGAAAAAAGCAGAAAGAGACCTATTCGAGCAGGTGTTACAAACCAATTTAAATAATGGACATGATCAAAATTCTTTGGGCTGACGATGAAATAGATTTGCTAAAGCCACAGCTACTATTCTTAGAAAAAAAAGGATACGATGTTATCACCGTGACTAATGGTCATGATGCATTAGAGGAGTGCGAAGAGCGCAACGATATCGATGTGGTCTTCCTTGATGAGAGTATGCCTGGTTTAACAGGACTAGAGACACTTAGCAAGATTAAGGAAAATTCGCCTTCCCTACCAGTAGTGATGATTACAAAAAATGAGGCAGAAACAGTTATGGAAGAAGCTTTAGGGAGTTCCATTACGGATTACTTAATCAAGCCGGTCAACCCCAATCAAATCTTACTGACGCTCAAAAAAATAGTTGACAATAAACGACTCATAAAAGAAAAGACAACTTATGATTACCAAGTGGACTTTCGTCAAATCTCAATGGAGATTATGGATAATCCTGATGTTGAATCTTGGGTGGGCATTTATAAAAAAATAATCAATTGGGAACTGAAATTAGACGCTTCAAGTACGAACGAAATGTCAGAAATTTTAGGAATCCAGAAGGCTGAAGCCAACCGTGCGTTTTCGAAATTCATTGAAAAAAATTACCCTGATTGGATGGCTAAAAAGTCGGACAATATACCACTCCAATCTCATAATCTCATGCAGGAGAAGGTGTTCACTAAGATGAAAGATGATAAGCCAACCATCTTTTTACTCTTAGATAATCTTCGTATGGACCAGTGGAAGATCCTTGAACCGATTATCACGGACTTGTTTAGAGTCGTTGAGGAGGATTCTTTTTATAGCATACTTCCTACCACTACTCAGTATAGTAGGAATGCCATTTTCGCAGGTTTGATGCCTAGTGAAATCGAAGAGTATTACCCAGACTGGTGGAAAAACGATATGGACGAAGGCGGTAAAAATAATCATGAAGCGGACTTGCTAAAAGCGCAAATTGACCGTGTGGTTCGTAAGCCACTTAAGCATGATTACATCAAAGTAACCAACGTAGCCAAGGGTAAGCAGTTGTTAGATAATTCACTCAATTATCTCAATAATGATTTAACGGTGATCGTATACAATTTTATAGATATGCTTTCCCATGCCCGTACCGAGATGGAAGTACTGAAAGAACTAGCGGGAGACGAAACAGCATATCGTTCGTTGACCAGATCTTGGTTTTTGCACTCCCACCTTTGGGAGATGTTGCAGCGCGTTGCCGAGAAAGATATACAACTTATTATCTCTACTGATCATGGTACCATTCGCGTCAAAACCCCTTCCAAGGTAGTAGGAGACAAGCATACCACGACTAATCTTCGCTATAAAGTAGGTAGAAATCTAAAGTACGCAAACAAGGATGTATTAGAGATTAAAGATCCTAAGAAGGCACTACTTCCGAAGCCAAACATTAGCTCGACTTTCATATTTGCGAAGGAGGATAAGTACTTCCTATATCCGAACAATTACAATCATTATAATTCTTATTATAAGAATACATTCCAGCACGGCGGTATCTCATTAGAAGAGGTAATTTGCCCTGTGGTAGTCTTGGAGTCTAAATAGGTTTATGTTTTGGGGCCATCCTCAGACGAAAAAGTCTGAGGTCGTTATGCTCCATAGCTCGCTATTCAGCTCGGCCCTTTGCTAGCCCCCTGGCTCAGCACGGTCTACCCAAACGCCCTAGACGGAAAATTGTCTAGGGCGTTTGGGTACTATTGCGCAGCACTTGTCCGGGTTTCCATTTTAGAGATACTACGTATGGAGCAATCCTTTCTTGTTGGAGAGATACAACATGTTGCTTCCCGCAAAAAGGAGGACAAGCTCGCTGGAGCTTTAAATCTGTTTGTGCAGTGCTGAAAGCACGTAATACAACAGCGATGGGTTTTTAACCCATCGAAAATGGTTAAAAATATTTTGAGTCCTGACGGGACGAAACACAAATAAAATGAGTTGAAAGTCATACTTCATTTCTATCGTGTTCGTGTCGTACTTTCAGCACTCTATTTCTCTGTATTTCGATACGATGGGTTAAAAACCCATCGCTATTCTGTTAAGTGCCTTCGAGCACTTAAAATCAATATATACTAAAACAATAATTGTTTAATAATATTTTTGCCCTAATGTAAACCTTGTAACCGTATCATGATATAGATAGAGGTGCCCTATATCTATACTCAATGGAAATTGGTTTGAGACAATTTATACGGTTTTATTTTGGTCAATATCGAGGCAAAAAAGTGAAGCAATGCCTTAGCATTGGTGAAGTTTTTTAACGAAGATAGTGGACAAAAGAAATAGTAGAAAAGTCCCAAACCACTTTCTTTTGAGTATAACACACCCTTTTCGAGCTAGGGGGAGTAGCGATATGAGCCGCAGTATATAGCTAATGAAGGAATGCTGGGCGACGGATGAGCCGA
>CAYWOZ010000149.1:0-8372 GCA_964458675.1 uncultured Saprospiraceae bacterium | reverse complement strand
AACTTAACTAAGTATATTCCACTAGCTAATTCAGAAATGTCCATAGATTGGTTGTTTGTATTCACACTGCCATTTACTTGCATAGTTTGTATCAAGCTTCCTTGGATATTATAAAGCTCTATTTGAGCGTCCTCTCCAGATGGGTTAGTATAATTAATGCTTAAATTATCTTTCGCTGGATTTGGGAATACCCCTAATTCAAAAGCATCTGTCAAAGTCTCCGTACTTGTCAAATTTCTCTGCCCAGTACCATACCACGTTCCCCATCTAGCATTTTCTATAAAGATAAAAGCATCTCCATTAGTAGCATTGATTCGGTCCGCATTCAAATCAACGATTCCGATTAATTCAGCTCCATTATTAGTAGCATCAAAAATGACTGCGCCGTCATCAATACTATAGTTTGGATAGTTAAGAATACTATTTGTGAAAATAGCTTGTCCACTTGTTTCCCCAGTTTCTACATTTACTGCAAAAATATTAGCATCGTCTTGTTCATCAATGAAATCAAATGTGACTATAAAATCTGCTTCTTTAGCAAAAGATGGATTACCAACACTTGTGTTTTCAGGTAGTTGGTTAAACAACTTTGAGATATTATTATCATTAGGGACAAAATTATTGGTACTGTTATTCCATACCTGCATAAATCCGATATCCCAATAGTTGATAAATTCACCAAAGTCAGAACCTGCAATTTCAGAATTCGCATCATACATCAAGAACTCTCCAGAATAATCAAACTCCATAACATCAGCGAATAATACATCACCGGTAGATACTCCTGTCGTAAAAGTAGGGTTGAATAAAGTGTATAAATTCGAAGCTTGCGCTGCAAAATCAAATACCAAAATCTCTGGTGCTGTTTGATCTGCTACCAAAGCAATTCTAGATCCGTCTTTTGCGATCACAATATTTCTCCATATAGGATCATCTATCAATACGCGTTCATCCACGGTGCCTTGATTGTAATCAACTTCTATGATGTGCGCTCTTCTGTCTGTACCAATAAATACGATAGCCGTACCATCATCTGTAATACTTGGCTTGCTCAACTGATCAGTGCTACTGATTTGAGATGCATTGCTCAAGTCTGCAGTCTGAGCGATAAACAAGTTGGACAATTGAGGGTCAGAATAAAGTATAAAATCAGTACCTGTATTCGTTTCAATCTCATTTTGTGTATTAGTCCCCGTATTTGTCCCAGTACTACTTCCAATACCAACTTCATTAAATCCTTGCTGTACGGCAGCTAACTGAGCAGATCCGTTTCCAAATAAGTCTATAGCAGATCTTTCAGCGGCGATTCTTAAGTCTATAAACTGTGAAGAACGCACTAGATATTGAGTCAAGGCACGATAGAAAATATCTTCCGCATTACTCTTACCAATGTTGGTTGCGATTCTGTAGTAAGCGTGATTTGTAATTCCACTATTGATATGCACACCACCATTATCTCCCTGTGGAGTATTAGGTAAATTTTGAAATTCATTCATGTGCTTAGGCTGCCATCCTGGATCATTAAGGCTATTACCACCATTGTTTGGATTTTGCAAATCACGCAAAGCGCCACTCGGAAAAAACTGTGTACTGACAACGTCTTCTCCAATTTTCCAATCAGCTCTATCTATCATAGCTCCAAAAATATCCGCAAAACTTTCGTTCATGGCACCAGATTGATTTTCGTATACCAAGTTAGCTGTAGTCTGAACTACACCATGAGACATCTCATGTCCAGCTACATCTAATGATCTTGCTAAAGGCTGAAAGGCGGATCCTCCATTACCGTAGAAGATGGCATTTCCGTTCCAATAGGCATTCTCCATGCTGTCTCCATTTCTTTCACTTACATTCACAAAAGTTACAATATTACCCCCCGATCCATTGATAGAGTTTCTCTGGTGTACCGTATTGAAATAAGTATAGGCTTCACCACCATTGTAGTGACCAGATACTTCCGTTGCATCATTCCAGCTGCTACTACCATTTCTACTATGATCGTAATCAAAACTGTTTGACTCAGGGGATGTATTCTGAGCATCCAATGTCCAGATAGAACCCACGGGTTGATTTGGCATATTAGATTGACTAGGGTTGAACATTGGTCTTGACGCATCTGCCAAGACAAATACTCCACCAGATTGATATCCATTGATAGGACGTACGACACCTAATAAGTCTCTGCCTGTGCCCGAAAATGCGGTAACTACAGCATCTTCCTCTATTATTAACTTTTCCTTCAATGGTTTGTGTACACTGCATGTAGGGCCATGATCATGATTATGCGTAGTATTATTGCCAAAGTCGTGATTATGTAGTGAGCAACTACTCTTAATATTCTTATACACTTCACCGGTATGTGCATCTACCACGTAAGACCATTTCTCTCTTAAGTTAGGATGAAAGTCAAAGTGCCAAGCCAATGTTGCCACATTCTCTTTAAAGAAGATGACCAACTCTTTTACATCAGGTGTAGCCACGAAGTTCATGTGTCTTTCTACATCCTCTCTCGCTAGGCTTGTATAATTTTTCACATCTTGTAATGCTATTTCGAAGGCCTTATCCATTGCAAAACTTGGATTGATACTTTCAATTTTTGGAGTAGCATGATAGCGCCCCGTCATCATATGTATCTGCTGATTTTTTTCATGCAAAATGATTTCTGCATTCAAGACAGGAATTCCCTGGTATACTTGTCCGTATTTTAGCGTAACGTTTTCCGTCTTAGGGTGGAAGCGTTCTGCTAGCAAAACAAACTCCTTATCAGCCTGTCCAATTTTCATTTCCTCTTGCACACTTTGCAAAAACTGCATTGACTTTTCGGTCAAGGTTGCATTTGACTTAGCCGTATTTTGTACAGGCTTTTTGATAAAAATCGGCAATTCAGATTCACTCATTTGAATGTCTAAATAATTTTTTTCGAATGTAGGTGTAAAGGAACGAGATTCTTTTTTGTGCAAATTCGAAATCTCTGTACTTGCTTCGAAATTGTAATTGTCAGGCATATTGACTATTAATTCATAGTCCTGCATGCTTTTGGATTCAGCCTTAGTCTTGCTAGGATACTTTGATCTTTGCGCTTGCACTTGGATGGCAAAAACGACTAGCGTGAATAGAAGGATTAGTTTTTTCATTACTTTATATTATTTACTTTGTTTTGTCATTTCGACTAGTTCTTCATACATACTGACGACTTCCTTATTGACTTCCATACTTTCATCTCCCCAAATAAGATAAGTGCTGTCAGATTCTGTATGGTATTTTACCCAGCAATACATGTTGCCTGGTTTATCATACTTATATTGCTTAAGCTGCATGGTTTCTATATTTTTAAATATAGATTTCGCTAAAGATTTTCCTTTACTATCTCTCAATGTAGCTTCCCTGCTAGATGGATTAATTTGGTATACATCGCCATTATCCAACATGCAAAACTCTCTTAATTCTCCTGTAAATCCACCTCCATTGCCAAAGTAGACTTTGCTTCTTTCGTATTTTTCTGGTGTTATCTGTCCAGTCTTACAACTACCAAAAGACAGGAGGCTAATAATGAATATAAACAAGGAATGAATTGAAAAGCTCATGTTATGGTTTAAACATTTTGAATGGATAGAATTCACCTTATTTAGACTTAAAAATCGTGCTAAAAACAACATAAAACAATTTTTATATATAAAAAACCTTGAATCAAGCCATTTTAGACAAAATGTATATTGTTATACAAATATAAGATTTCTGATATGTAAATTTTATAGCATATGAATAAAGAAGAATATAATATTGCAATTACTCATTTTTGTAAAACTATTACTGTGTTTTATATAGTTCAAATACATTATATTTCGAATATCAAAATCTAAAAGTCACACTTTTTCACATTTAGCTCTTAAAAATACCATTTTCGGGGTATTATTTAAGTGGGGGCATTGCTGTATATTTGTCATATAGTCGGAAGACTATTTACCATTCCACAAACCGTTTAGCAGAAGACTCATAGTAGTCTCCTTCAATCAATTTTATTAGAATCACATTGCTTTCTCTTTTGAGGAGGTTCAAGATATTAAAATCGTAATCGGTTTATGGGATGGTCTCTCTCCATTTATTTGGAGGGGGGCTTTTTTTATGTGCCTAATTGATATTTTCATTCATTATTATTTGGGGCCATCACGCCGAAAAGGCGTGACCAGGCTATGCGATGGTAACCGTGACTGCTAGCCCACAATGCTAGGCTACGCACCCACTCGTTCCTCGTGGCATCTTCTATCCCTTGTCCAAAAATGTGAATTTGGAAATTTCAAGATTCGGAAATTTGTGAAATAAATATTGAATTCTGAATCGTTTTGTCGAATTACCAAAAAACAAATAAACATAGTATCATTGCTTTATGAGTGAAAGTTTTATTTCTATTCAGGCCAATATCTCAAAGGCTTTTATACAAAAGACGATAGAGGCGCAATTAAAGAACGAATTGGGTAGCAACGGGCTATCCATTGATTTACCTCAAGGGAATCTCCTTATCGAAAATGTTGACAATGTACAATATGAAGTCACTAATCAAGATGTATTGCTGGCTGCAGATATTGAAGTGGAATACAGCAAAGAAGAAGGCATCAACCTAATAGGGCAAGCAACCATACATCTTGTGATTTGTATGGCTTACAAAATCAAACCTGATTTTACATTCTACACCGAGACTTCCTTAAAAGATTACAACTGGATTGAGAAGCCAAGTTTGAAGATTGGTAAAATCAAGATTCCTTCAAAAACGGCCCTCGATGTTTTGATTAAGAGTTTTGACCAAAAATTCGGAAAACAAATAGATGAGCTAATTGCTAGCAAAATTGATTTACAGAAAATAGTTACTGAGCAATTGGCCAAATTCGAAAATCCAATTCCCAATGCTTATGATCCCAATATACACTTGTCTATTCGACCTGATAATCTACTTTTCCATATAGCAGAGCAAGGTGGGCATTATGGATTGACAGGCCATACCTCTTTTCAAGCAGAAGTGAATTGGGAAAACCGCCCAATAGAAAAAATCTTTTATGCCTTACCCCATGTGCAGGAATATGATGGAAAACCAACTCCATCAGAAGTGAATGTCCCCGTAAAGGTGGACTATAAATTACTAGCAGAAATGCTAGGCAAGCAATTTGCTAAGGTAAAGGTGATGGAAGAAGATTTGGAGGTAAGCGACTTACAGGTCAATTATAAAAATGATTTACTACATGTTGGTGCTAATATCAAAGGCAGTATAAGCGGTAAGCTGAATGCCAAATTCCTACCTAGACTAGACCCTGGAACTCAAAAAATGTATCTTGATAGGCTTGACTATGAAATCATATCTAGTAGCTTTTTAGTTAAGGCCGCCGTTTTCCTTTTCAAGGGCAAAATTGATAAACGCTTGGAGCAATTTTCCATTATTGATTTGAACCTCATTTGCGACAAGATGGTCAAAGACTTCAACGCAAAAATTAAAGATATTGCTTTAGAAGGCCTTACTTTCAATTTTAAAATGAATAAAATTGAACTCCTGGATGTAAGCTTATTTGAAAACCACTTTATAAGTCATATCAAGGTAAAAGCGTATGGGCAGCTCATGTAATACGTTAAAAATCAATGTGATTATCTCTGTTTTTTTATCTTCGCGGTACTGAATTATATCTATGAGAGTTATTTATACCTTATTATTTAGTTTCTTTTATCTGTGTTGCGAAGCTGGTTTTGTTGAATTTAAAGCTACAATAGAGCACGGCGCTGGAAAGGAATTCAAATTGTATCGCCAAATCAATGAACTGACAGGTGAGGAAGTCAAGTACTCTGGAATCATTAAGGATAATAATGAAATGCACATCTCTATCGAGATAGACTATCCTCAGATAGTGCGATTTACCTTGGAGGAAGAGCAGATAGAAATTTTCGTTCGCCCCATAGATCGTAAAGTGGCTTTCCGATATAATTTGAAAGATATGAAAGGCTCTCTCTTCTTTACTGGGGATAGAGAAGCAGACAATAATTTTCTAAAAGCCTACCATAGTAATTTTTTGTCTATCGATGGGGAGAAAGAAATATACAGCAAGGGCTTTTTAAATACCAAATTCGAAAAGGAGTTGGCTCAAAGGGCTAAGTCTTACGGCATCCAAGATTATTTTGACTTTATCGCCAGAGAAGTGAAGTATCAGGAGGACTATATGAACCGCACGGCGAGTATCAGTCCAGAATTGAGAAACTATCTCCGCAAAGAATTGAACTGGGACTACGAGACTAGAAAATTTGCCTACTTCATTTTCAACGAAGATAGAATTCCTGCCAATCAGTTGAGTGATTACTGGTTGAAGTATCGACTCCTCCAAACTGTAGATATCAATGATGACTATTCCTTAGCCTATCCTGTTTTTCAAAATCTATTGAGTGCCTTTATTCATTATCTCAACTTAGAAAATCCTGTGGACGTGAGTTCGGGTGATGACATACACTATTATCGATTTGTAGAAAGAAACCTCAATGGTAAGAGTAAGTCCTTCATGCAAGCCAAGCTGATGCTCAATGCCTTCCGCATGGGAGAGCCTCATATGGCACAACGCAAGTTTAAAGAATTCAAAAGATACAACCAGTATCGAGAATACACTTCTTCTCTAGAGACTTGGTTTGGAACCCAAATGCAATACCTTAAAAAGAAGACGGTCCCCAACTTTACTTTCCAAAATCTAAACAACAGCGAACAAACCTTGGAGATGCTAAGAGGCAAAGTAGTGTATGTTAGCCTTTGGGCGAGCTGGTGCCGACCATGTATCAAGGGCTTTGAAGAAACAAGAGCAACTAGAGAACAGCTAGCACAGAGTGGGGTAGTGATGCTCAATGTCAACCTGGATCGCACCGAATCCATCTGGCGACAAACCATTCCTAAATATGACATACCTGGTACACATGTATTCGGTTTAGACCTTAGTGATTTTCAAGAAAAAATGAAGTTTGACACTTTGCCATTCTATTTGGTAGTAGACAAATTCGGATACCAAAACTTTCTCTCCTCAGGAAATCTAAATGCTACTATAGGTGACTTTATGAAGTTGATGCAGGCGGCGGAATAGGGGGATAATAATAGGTTCCTAGAAGGGGTGGCATTAGCAATGTAATAATTAAGAGCAGCAACACTCTAAAATTATTTGTATCTTGTAATAAATAGGATGTACGATGTCAAACTCGGAATTAAAGAAAATACTAATAGAAAAAATAAATTCAACTCAAGATCAAAGTTTGTTGAAAGAAGCGAGTAGGCTTTTAGAGATTCAATTGAAAGAGATCGAAACAGAATATATCTTAAGTGATGAAATGGAATCGGCAATAGATGAAGCTGAAACCCAAGTTTTAAACGGAGAGTACAAAACACATGATGATGCTAATCAAGAAATAAATGAATGGCTAAAAAAATAATTTGAACTCTTAGATCACATAATGATAGAATTTCCATTTTTACATATTGGAATAAAAGAACAAAATCAAAAAGTTATAGCATAAAACTTAATAAGTTATTTGTCGAAGCAGCAGAATTGATTTCTCATTATCCTCACATTGGTAGATCTACAAATAGAAAAGGAATCAGAATAAAATCCATTGGAAATTTCGCGTTAATATATAAGCAAACGAATGAAGAGCTTATAATCCTTACTATTTTTGATACTCGACAAAATCCATCCAAACTCAATAAAATTGTAGACAAGGAATGATAGGCGGCATTCATTATAATTTAGATTAGCACAATTTGAAATAAAATATGTTTTGGTTGAATAGAAAATGAAACTACTTCTTTTGAATAAACTTACATATTAAAATATGTTCTCGCTTGTAGAAGCTAGCATTGTAAAAAGTTAAATCCTCACTAATATCTGGACGAGTATATTGCATCGATGGCGAAGCCAATCGACGTTTATTCTCTTTTTAGGGAAATTTGAAGCGTTTAAAGAGTATTCAAAACATAATTATATGACAAGGACCGAAAAGAATAAAACTGAATAATAGAATTTCCAAAATATCAAATGATGTTCAAGACAAAGACTCTCTTGCTTGGAAGCGAATTTGTGAATATATTGACGAAGTTGAGACAAGTGCTATTGAGGAATTTGCTCCAAGAAAAGCTTTAGGTGACGAATTATTTTTCCAAATTTTTACCCTTCCCAAATCAATTGGAAAGCTTAAAAAAGTTAAAAAAATAGATCTTTATGGAAGTAAATTAAAAAGAATTCCACCTGAAATAGGAGAGATGAAGTCACTAGAATATTTTGATCCATATAATTCATATGATTTACATTGGTTTCCATACGAAATTTATAAGTGTAAGAAACTAAAATCTAGTAGAATAAGCACGAGGG
>CAYWOZ010000148.1:0-8405 GCA_964458675.1 uncultured Saprospiraceae bacterium | reverse complement strand
TTATTTACTTGCTGCTAAGTTTAATGCTACGAGTTATGGAGTGATTTTATTTGAAAGCCTAAATAAGAAATAGTCCATTCTCATAAATCAATTCTCCATCTGCATATATCTGGCCTCCGTTTTTCATTTCTGTAATCATGTCCCAATGTACACTTGATTTATTTTTGCCACCGCATTGAAGATAGGATTGGCCAATGGCCATATGGACCGTGCCACCTATTTTTTCATCAAAGAGAATGTTTTTAGTCATCTGCTGTATGTTGTAGTTTGTCCCAATTGCAGCTTCCCCAAATCTACGTGTACCTTCCATAGAGAAAATTTCATCTAGAAAATCAGCGCCTCTCTTCGCTTCCCATTTTTCTATATAGCCATCTTTCACGTATAGGGTGACACCCTCCACATCTTTTCCATAGTATGCACCAGGATATGAAAAGTGAATATGGCCTTGTACAGAATTCTCTATCGGTGAAGTATATACTTCTCCAGATGGCATATTGGTCTGACCATCAGAATTGATCCATGTTCTACCTTTTGTGTTAAATCGAATGTCGATACCTTCTCCTTTATACTGCACGTCTTCCGTCTTATTCAAGTGGTCAACAATTCTTTGTTGTTCTTTGCTTAATTTTTTCCATTCATCGCTCGGAGAGTCAGCAAAGAGATTGCATGCGCCGAAGACAAATTCTGTATATTCATCAAGTGACATCCCGGCTGCTTGGGCAGAAGCTTGAGTTGGATATTGGCAGAGACTTCTCTTAAGGTCTCTATTCGCAGTACGACGAAAATAGGTATCGTTAATACCTTTTAAGGCCGCTTGGTGAATCTTTAATTTTTCAGGATCATTGTTTTGATCTTCTCGCAAATTGAAAGGAGCTCTGATATATAAATAGGCATCGAAAGTCTCCATTGCATGTTTGCGGAGGAAGGGTTCTTGTTGGAGTTGTTTTTCACTTGCATTGTCAAAAAACATTTTACCCTTACTACTGAAAGCCATATCCGTTTCTATTTGATAAGCTCCTGCTTTGAGGGCCTCTTCGTACAAGGCTTTTACTAAAGGCTCCGCAAGGGTAGTGGTCCGAATAAAAAATTTATCTCCTTCTTTTATTTCAAGGCAATAATTTACAAGAAGGTGAGCGTATTTCTGAAGAATATTCATAATTGAGTGTATAGATTTATCACAAAGTAAAATGGACAAAGGATAGTAGCAGTGATGCCGACCCGAAAGCTTGCGGGATGATCGGCGCCAGCCCGAAGGGCCGAGCTGCGGATAGCCTGGTCACGCTCTTTCTGCGTGATGGCCCCAAAAGATCAAAGAAATTAATTTCAAATATCACTTCTTTCGCTCCGTTACGAATTTTACTAATTCTTCAAGTGAAGTTTTAGAAGGACTATCTGGAAAGCTATGCAATATTTTAAAAGCTTTATCTCGGTACTCATACATGGCTTTTTTGGCGTATTCAATGCCTCCACTTTTTTGTACAAATTCAATAACCTCATCCACCTTTCTCTTATTGGTGTTGTGGTTTTTGATGATATTAATAATACGTCTTTTTTGAGTCCATGTCGTATGGTCCAATGCATATATCAATGGTAGAGTCATTTTCTTTTCCTTTATATCTATTCCTAAAGGTTTTCCAATGTCATCTTCTCCAAAGTCAAATAGATCATCTTTAATTTGAAAAGAGATGCCAATGTATTCTCCAAATGTTCTTATTTTTTCGATTACATCTTTGTCGGGAGTTGTCGATGCGGCTCCTGCAGCACATGCAGCAGAAATCAAAGAAGCCGTTTTGCCTTTTATAATATCATAATATATTTCCTCCTTGATATCTAATCGTCTCGCTTTTTCTATTTGAAGTAGCTCTCCTTCACTCATCGCTTTCACAGCAGTAGAAACAATCTTTAGCAATTGAAATTCCTCATTATCAATAGCGAGTAATAGTCCTTTCGATAATAGGTAATCTCCGCATAATACTGCGATTTTATTTTTCCATAGCGCGTTGATAGAGAAAAAACCTCTCCGCTTATTCGCATCATCCACGACGTCATCGTGAACTAGGGTAGCAGTATGTAGTATTTCTACTAATGAAGCAGCATGGTAGGTAGATTCTGTAACTTGTCCGCATAGCTTAGCACACAAGAAAACGAACATGGGCCGAACTTGCTTTCCTTTGCGTTTTACTATATAATAGGTGATTTTTTCTAACAATGGCACAGGGGAACTCATAGCCTTCTTGAATTTGCCTTGAAAAGCATTCAATTCTTCAACTATTGGAGTTTTAATATTGTCCAGGGTTTGAACCATAATAAGTACTTTTGTGGACTAAGTCTACCTGTTTTGTTAATGCGCAAGATAGTTAGAAATAAAAAGAAAATACTACTATATGAACATCAAGAAGAATCATATTGTTGAGCCTCCTCATGGTAAGCCTCTTTTAATGGATTATAGGGTTCCAGAAGGGCATGAAAGCATCCCTTTGGTTGTTTTTGTTCACGGAATTAAAGGATTTAAAGGCTGGGGTACCTGGGATTTGTTGGGTGATCGTATTGCTGATGCTGGTAATATCTTCGTGAAATTTAACTTTTCTCACAATGGCACTACCTTAGAAAATCCAGATGAATTCGGAGATTTAGAATCATTTGGGAGAAATAACTACATGCTGGAATTAGAAGACTTGGAAGCGGTAATAAATCACTGTACCAGCCATCCGGATATTTCTACGCATTGGGATGGAAAGCAAATTGCTTTAATTGGACATAGCAGAGGCGGTCCGATTTGCCTTACCAAAGCAGCTCATAATCCATTAGTTACGAAATTGGTAACGTGGGCTTCAGTGGCTACGTTTGACTATGCATGGCAGGACGCAAAAGCACTTTCAGATTGGAAAGAAAATGGTGTAATGTATAGGGTGAATTCCAGAACGAAATTAGCTATGCCCTTGTATTATCAACTGTATTCTAATTATCTTCGAAACAAAGAATACTTAGATACAGAGGCGGCAGCGAAAAAATTAAATATGCCTTGGTTAATAATCCATGGGACAGAAGACAGTGCAGTGCCAGATGTAGCGGCGAAGAAATTGTTAGATTGGAATAAGAATGCAGAATTGGAATTGATACAAGGAGGAGACCATACTTTTGGAGGGAGACATCCTTACAATTTGGCTACCTTGCCACAGCATAGTGAAGAATTAATTGAAAAAACAATTCTATTTTTGAATCGCTAATCTAAACGCTTCTTAAGGCGTAGAATAAATTAAAATGAATTATGGGTAACGAGTGGAATATAGGGCAGAAAAAAAATAGTCTCAAAAAAGAGAAAGAATTTGCTGTAATAGTAGGTTTAATCGTGCCAGGCACAACTGCTGAGCAGAACTCTGAATATCTCGATGAGTTGGAGTTTTTGGCCTTGACCGCTGGTGCATTGGCTAAGAAGCGCTTTGTGCAAAAATTGTCTCATCCAGATAAGAGATATTTCGTGGGTAAAGGTAAGATGGAAGAGATTAGAGAATATGTGGAGTTGAATGAAGATGTGAATATGGTTATTTTTGATGATGATCTAACAGGGAAGCAAGTTAGCGTTTTAGAAGAAGAGATGAAGGTGAAAATAATAGATCGATCTACCTTGATTTTGGATATTTTTGCCAATAGAGCACAAACTGCACAATCTAAAACGCAAGTAGAGTTGGCGCAGATGCAGTATATGCTACCTCGTTTGAGGGGTTTGTGGACTCACCTTGAAAGACAGAAAGGGGGTATCGGGATGCGTGGTCCAGGGGAAAAAGAAATCGAAACGGATAGACGTATTGTTAGAGATAAAATTACACTACTAAAAGCCAAGCTTGACAAGATCGATGTTCAAAATGCTACACGAAGGAAGAACAGAGGTTCTTTAATAAGAGTTGCGCTCGTAGGATATACCAATGTGGGTAAATCTACACTGATGAATATTCTTAGTAAGTCTGATGTGTTTGCGGAGAATAAGTTATTTGCCACACTAGATACAACTGTGCGAAAAGTGGTGCTTGGAAGAATGCCTTTATTACTTTCTGATACGGTAGGTTTTATCCGTAAGCTCCCTCATCATTTGATCGAAAGTTTTAAGTCTACGCTAGACGAGGTTAGAGAAGCAGATGTGATATTGCATGTGGTAGATATCGCGCACCCTCAGTATGAAGACCATATTGCTTCGGTAACTAGGACGCTCAAAGATCTAGATGCCCTGTCTAAACCAACATTGATGGTGTATAATAAGATTGACCAATATCGAGAAAAATATTTTGATGCTTATTTAGAGGAGCAAACAAAGAAGGAAATTCTGACAGAACTCCAGGGAAATCTAGTGAACAACTATGAGCACGAGGCCATCTTTATTTCTGCATTGAAGAAGGAAAAGATTTCTGAGTTGCGGGAGACTATTAAAGTCATGGTTGAGCAACAATATGAAGTACGGTATCCGTATCAGACCAAAACTTGGTAGAGTATTAATGTTATTTTGATTTGGGGCCATGCCGTTGAAAAAAAAACGGCACCGTGTCGTCCGCTATATCCGTTTTTGTGCCAAGCATAGAGGACATGACACATCGTGTCCCTACAGCGCTCGCCAAAAAAAACGGATGCCACTACCACCACTTGTCCTTGCGCTCTTCCAGAGCGACTCGCTTTGTGGCTTTTAGCCAGTCGCGCTTACCTACTATCATAAAATAAAATGGCTCGGTAATTTTCAAAATTACCGAGCCATCATATATACACTTTAGATTTATTCTTGTTTATTCAATAAAATTTTGATGACTATGGAATCAGCACTTCATCAATAGCGTGTATTACACCATTCCAGCCTTGAATATCTGTTAATATGATATTGACAAATTGTCCTGATCCTGTTTGAATCAATGGATCATTTTCAAGATCAATATCAAAAGTGTTTTCTTCCCACGTGATTATAGTTTGTCCTTGACTTAACTGGTCTGATTGTACATTCGATTCTGCGACTACATGATAAAGTAACACGGTCTCAAGTAAGTCTGCGGGGATATCGTTAACGGATTCCCAATTGATATTAGTGTCTAGTAAATCTTGGAAAGCTGCATCAGTAGGAGCAAAAATGGTATATGGACCATCTCCAGATAACATAGCAATCAGACCTATACTCAAATCGGTTCTTGATAATGCAGCTACCAAACTAGAAAAGCCGGTATTGTTTGCGGCTAGTTCTACAACGGATGGCGGTAACATAACTTCATCTATTACGTGAATAATACCGTTTGAAGCAACTATGTCTGTATCAACTGGTAATGCAGATCCATTTAATACTATGCCTCCAGTAACATCAATTTGAAGGGAAATTTGTTCATTGTTTGGCCCTGTAGCAGCAGTTGTTACATAGGAATCAACCAGGTCAGTAGATTCTAATTCTGCTCCTAAAAGATGAAATAATAAAACATTTGTCAGCGTAGCATTATCAATATCACTTAGTGAATTCCAACCTGAGTTGGAATCTAAAAGCGCTTGGAAGGCCGCGTTAGTTGGGGCAAAGACTGTAAATGGACCGTTTTGGTCAAACGTAGCCGTAAGGCCAACCTGCGAAACAGCCTCTACGAAGAAACTTAGATTTTCTGTGTCTGTATTCAAGGCCGTTTCTAGAATGAACATTTCTTCTGAGACCATATCATCTGATGTCTCATCGTCTCCACAGGAAGTCAAGCTTATTCCACTGGCAAAAAGTATAAAGTAAAATAATAGGTTTAGATTTTTCATAATTGTTAAAAATTGAGTGTAGTAATTATAATATGAACGTCTAACATTACTGTTTTGTGAATTGTTTATTTGTATTTATAAAATTTCTAATATGAGAGTTGACTAGCGTATTCCTACAGAGCAAATAACTGCCTTCGTCGATTATTTTTGAACATTCATAGAATTACTATCCATAGGAAGGTACTATGTATTGCATAATACCTTTATTCTTTTTATCTTTGAATTATGAATATGAAACCAAAGAAGAATCCGATGGTCACTGTAAAAGCTCAAATGAGGAAAGGCATTCTAGAAATGTGCATCCTATCCATCATAGAAAAAGGAGAAATTTACACTTCTGATATTTTAGTGAAACTCAAAAAGTCGGAGTTGATAGTTGTAGAGGGTACGCTATATCCTTTATTGACAAGACTCAAAAATGGAGGTATGCTAGACTATACTTGGAAGGAGTCTACAAGCGGACCGCCAAGAAAATACTTTTCAATCACTGAAGAAGGTGCTGGATTTCTTAAGGAACTGCAAGCTTCATGGAAGCAACTTAATAAATCAGTGAACAAATCGATGAAATAAACCAATTTACTGTATACTATTAAACAACTCATCAAAAAATCTAAAATAATGAATGATATAAAAAATATAAACATAGGAGGCCATCCTTTTGCAATAGACATGAATGCATATTTCGCGCTCGAAGATTACTTAGACGCTATAGAGAAGCACTTTAATGGTTCAAAAGGTGGAAAGGAAATTGTTGCGGACATTGAATCTCGGATCGCAGAAATATTTAGAGAGCGTCACAAACCATTAGAAGTAGTAGTGCTCAAAGATGTACAGGAAGCTATCGCTGTGATGGGTACTCCTGAAGAATTTGGTGGAGAGACTGAGAATGAAGAGTATTACGACGATATCCCAAAGACGGAATGGGTGTTTGGAAAAAAGATGATGCGTGATGAAGAAGACTCTATCATTGGAGGAGTTTGTTCTGGACTGGCAGCCTATCTTGGATTAGAAGACCCAATCTGGGTTCGTTTAGGGATGGCATTTTTGATATTAGGAATGGGAGTTGGATTCGGATTGTATATCATATTATGGATAGTGATGCCTGCGGCTGAAACACCTTCTGATAGATTGGCTATGAGAGGCGATGACATAAATATAGAAAACATCTCAAAAGAAATGGAGAGAGGAATGGAGACCCTTTCTGAATCCATGAATAAGTTTGGTGAGAAAGTTACCGAGTTTGGAGAGAAATTTTCCAAAAAAAGCTAACAAACAGTTTTTCGCCGAGTTGGTAAATATTTAGTTTTTGGTTTTAAAAATGCTTTTCAAGGTGTTCCTTGGGAAGCATTTTTTTATGAACACTATTTTGTCTTTTACTAATAAATTTGTAATGATTAACTTAGCGATTACAAAATTGGATAGATGAATAAAATATATTTAGGAATTAGTATTGTCTTTTTGATAGGTTCTTTTATACTGAATAGCCAACTCGGTAGAGCAGGTCATAGAGTTAAAATGCAGAAAGAAAAGTACTCTGATGTTTTAAACTTTAAGGCTAGGTTTCTAGATCCAGGAGAGTGGACAGGAGATGCAGCAGAAAGAAATAAATTAGCCAAGGCAAACGAGTATGCTCAAAAGGCTAAGACTTATCAGAGCCAGAGCAATATGTATATGTGGGTAGTCCTGGGGAGTTATCTTGTATTCTTATTGATTACTTTCTTTTTTGCCAGATCAAATACAGAACAAGGTATTCTGCCATTTGGCATCACTATCTTAGCCCTAGCTTGTTTACATATTGGTTTGACCTATCCGATGCTTGAAATAACTGCATTAGAAAGAAACTTAGATATTGGAGCATTACCCATAAAAACCAATGTAATGGGCTTTAGTGTTGATTTAAATATCGAACAAGTTTTTGAAGGAGATATGATCTTCTACTATCAAAGTAAATCTGTTTTGGAATTGGTAGGCACATTATTCGAGCAAAAAAATTGGGTAGTGGCCATTTCAATTTTAAGCTTTAGTATATTGTTTCCATTTTTCAAGTTGTTATTTACTTGCCTAATGCTTTTTGGAAAAAGGTTCTCAGAAAGTGGAGTAGCGGCTTTCGTTGTAAAATATGCTGGCAAATGGTCTATGGCAGATGTTTTTGTGGTGTCTGTTTTTCTAGCTTATTTAGCTTTTAGCAATATGCAAGTTGGTATTATGACAGAAAGTAATGTACTATTAGGCCTATATTTTTTTATGGGATATTGTATTTTATCTATCATAAGTAGCCATTTGATTTTAAAGAAGGATAAAAATTATTAGCTTTATAGGTGTACTCTAGTTTTTGTGTAGAGTTGTTTTTAGATTATTATTGCATTTATTGATTACGCTTTGCCCAAATTACCAATCATAAAATATTCATTTTATGCCAGTTTAATACTGGCACTTGCCTCTTGTTCGCTGTTCCAAAAAAGAGAAATTTTGGCTTCTGACTGTAAGAAAGAAGCGATTAAAAAATTGAAAAAACTCAATAAAACACTTAATAGTTCTGGTGATGGAGTCTATTCTTATTTGCATAATGAAGTGAACGTTCCAGATGGTTTTGAGACCATTTTTTGGGAAAGAAAAATAGGTAGAGATTATGCCGTGTCTATTCAGCT
>CAYWOZ010000147.1:0-8448 GCA_964458675.1 uncultured Saprospiraceae bacterium | reverse complement strand
AAAATTTACAATTTTTGTTTACATCTTGAATGGGGTTAATAGAGGTGCCCTAAGGAATCACTCTATAGAAAACTATAAACGGGAAATCTAGGGAACCATTAAAATGTTAAAACGAAAACCGAAACCTCCTAATTCGCCATCCCTTTCCAAATCACCTCTTGGGCATTGAGGTGCAAACAAAGATGCCTAGACAAAACGAAGAAATAATCAGATAAACGATTTAGGAAAATACTAATCTCCTTATGTTCTTCACCTAAATTCGACAAAGTAACAACCCGTCTTTCCGCTCTACGAGTAACTGTTCTGAGAATATGACAAAGTGAAACCAAAGGATGACCACCTGGCAAAATAAAATTCTTAAGTGCCGGAAGCTCGGTTTGCATTTTATCGATAGAAGCCTCCAAAATAGGGGTGATGGCTGCATTAAACTCCATCTTCATTTCAGGCTTGCTTGGATCAGTAGCTAAAATACTACCCGCGTTGAATAAACTATTTTGTACTTGATACAACTCTTCAGGAACACCAGGAATTGTAACTTGATCTTTGAGATAGCCAAGAAAACTATTGAGTTCATCTATAGTACCGTAGGCTTCAAGACGGACATCATCTTTAGAGATACGTGCTCCTCCGAATAATCCTGTAGTTCCTTTATCGCCTGTTTTAGTATAAATCTTATTTGACATTAACGTTCTGTTTTGGCTTAGTGGCTTGTTTTGTTTCCTTATACCATTGCACATAGTTGGCTATGCCTGTTTCTATGTCTGTGGTAGGTTGATACCCTAGTTTTTCTTTGGCTTTACTAATATCTGCGTAAGTTATAGATACATCACCGGCTTGCATAGGAAGCTGGTTGATGTGGGCATCTTTACCACAGTATTTCTGTACTAAGGTAATCAATGCTTTGAGACTAATGGTACTAGATTCTCCTAAATTGAAAATATCGTACCCTCTCAACTTTTTCATAGAACACATGATACCTTGCACAATATCGTCTACGTAGGTATAGTCACGCTCAGAACTACCGTCTCCATACATAGGTATATCAGCACCATTGAAGATGGCTTCCGTAAATTTGGCAATCGCCATCTCCGGTCTTTGACCAGGCCCATACACGCTAAAAAAGCGAAGGCAAAAAATATCGAAATTATATAAATGGTGATAATTATAGCAAAGAAGCTCTCCAGATTTTTTGGTCGCGGCGTATGGAGAAATCGGATTATCTACAGGATGCGATTCGGAAAAAGGGGTGACTTTGTTATTCCCATAGACGCTACTAGAAGATCCAAAGATCATTTTCTTACAGCCATACTTTCGCATGGTTTCTAAGATGTTTAATGTGCCATTGATATTAACATCATAGTACAGCTTAGGATCTTGTATCGATGGCCTAACGCCTGCTTGGGCGGCAAGATGAATCACCATCTCAATTTTATGTTGAGCAAAAATGTTATCCATGTCTTGCTCACTTCTAATGTCTCCCTTATAAAAAGTAAAACCATTATATGCAGAAAGCATATCTATGTTGGCTTCCTTGATAGCAGGATCATAATAGTCATTTAGATTGTCTATCACAACTACTTCCGAACCAAGTTCTAATAGATATTTCCCTAATCTAGAACCGATAAAGCCGGCTCCGCCAGTGACAAGTATTCTCATTCAATATTTTGTTTAAAACTATAAGCCATCCCTATTAAGGAGGCCAATACTGTAATCATGTAAAAGATAACGCTCAAACTGATGGCAATATGTATTTCCAATGGAAAATAGTTTGCACCAGCTAGAAATGTTAATTCTCTGGCTCCTGCACCCCCAAAAGTGATGGGAATTACCGCCGCAATTGAGGAAATCAAGAAGAGTGCAAGATAAGCCAAAATGTGTTTAAATGCCGTAAAAGCACATAATATCGACCAACAAGTGCCCAATTGCAGACCCTGTATTACAAGCGATAAGCCCAGGCTGGGCCAAAAGCTTAGAAAATGGCTCGTAAAGACCTTTTTCATTAAAAAATAGCTGATGATTAACCCTAAAAGGGCCAAAAGTGAAAGTATTAAAGGTAGGTAATGACCTATTTCTTCCATATGAGCAAATAAAGCTAAAAGTACACATAGCCATATACCTAGGCCTAATAATCCAGACAATCGATCAAAAACAAGTGCTTTTATAAGCTTTCCTTTGCCTACTTGCTGTGCTTTATCGATGACGACAACCTTATAACCATCACCACCAATACCTCCAGGTAGAAGTAAATTATAGTACATACCTATCAAATACAGCTTCCAGTTGTGCGCATTAGAAAGCTTCACATTAATGTCCTTCCAGAAATATTGAAGGCGAATCGAGGAAACATATTGAGACAAAACAAAGAGTAGAAAGGCCAAAACAATCCAAAGTGGATTCACGGTTTTCAGTGTAGCCCATAATTCTGGTGCATCTATTTTTTTGTAAACAAAAAATAGAATAAGGATAGACACAATTATTTTTAAGATCGGCTTGAGAGCTTTCATCTATTTTGCTTCGACCATAGATTGATTTGCGTTGTGTATTTTACGAACTGCATATGGCTTCTTATCTTGAGACTCATAGTAAGTACGCATTTGTATCTCGACTACAATCCCAATAGTGATTAACTGTATACCAAAAATGAGAAAAAGTGCCCCTGCAAAAAGTAGTGGCTTTCCCCAAATGTCCTGACCCATGATTTTTAAAATCAAAAGGTAAACATTGATAATGCCTCCGATCACAAATCCAATTAAACCAATATTCCCAAATAAGTGCATTGGTTTGGCCATGTACTTTTTGAGGAAAAGCATTAGCATCAAATCACTAACCACTTTAAAAGTTCGGTTGATACCATATTTGGATTCACCAAATTGTCTAGCATGGTGCTTTACATCTGTTTGAGTAATCTTAGCACCTTCTAAATGAGCTAATACTGGAATAAATCTATGCAGCTCCCCATACAAGCCCATATCCTTTGCAATATTTGCTTCAAATACTTTAAGGGTACACCCGTAATCAGTCATATGAATACCCGACAGATATCGTATCATAGCATTTGCAATTTTACTTGGTATTTTACGCAAAAACATACCATCCTTACGTTTGGCTCTTACACCGGCTACTACATCCCATTCTTGCTCTTCAGCCATAATTAGCATTCTTGGTATATCCGAAGGGTCATTTTGGAGATCACCATCTAAGGTAGCGATATATTGCCCTTTTGCAGCTTCAATACCTGCTGCTAAGGCTGAACTCTGACCGTAATTCTTCCTTAACTCTACTGTCCTTAATTTTGGGTGTGGATTGGTCTTAAGATTATATAAAGTTTTATCGGTTGAACCATCGTCAACATAGATAATTTCATAATCAAGGCCTTGCATGGCTTGATCTATTTGCGTGATAAGAGGGTTGATGTTCTTTTCTTCGTTATACACACAGACAACAACGGATATTTTGAGTTCTTTCATTAAGTTTATTGCTTACAATCAAGCACAAGATAGTTAACCTTCGGATTTCTACTTTTTATATCACCAATCTTTTTACAAGATTCTCGAGGGAAGGTCGTAATCAACAGTCCATCTGGGAGGGCGCTACTTGTGTGTATGATTCTTTTGGTCTCTCTGCTTATGTAGTAGGAGGTCGTTCTAGGTATCCCTTCAGGGGTACAGAATAGCATTTCTTGTCCGAATTTGTCAGCAGCGTCAAGCGTAGAAATTCTTACCTTACCTGGTTGTTCAGTAGCATTACGGTCTTCTAGTACAAACCAATTAAATCCTATCCGAAAGACTATTACAATAACAAATACATATAGCAAGCGGAAGCGATTTGATGTATATAGAAAAAAAACGCCTATGGTTGCTAGCACTGCCAATATGCCAGCTTTTAAATATCGATGTGGAACAAAGGAGATTCTATCTACAAAGAACAGACTAATAATACCTATGCATATCGCTGCCATCAGCAATAATAGTAATCCTTTGACTATTTTATAGTGAATGGTATTGTCCTTCTCATTCTCTCTGTGCAAGTAATACAATGGGGCAAACATCAATGGTGGAAACATGAGCAGGTACCTAGCATAGACTTGAGGAGAGGTCCAGTACAAGAGTATATTCACAACAAGCAAGAGTATGTTCATCCTCAAAAAATCATTGTCCCAAAGCAGATTGTAGGCGGACTTCCTCATTAGATATATAATCATAATAGTCCAGGGAAGAAAATGATATATCAACTCAAAAGGAAAAGTGAATAAATGCTTAATGGTTTTTTCGATTCCAAATTTAACCACAGTACGATCAGAGGATTCAGTCAGCATTTTTGTGAACAAGGCTATTATGTCGTGCTCTAAACTGTACACAAAATAGTATGATCCGACTATCAAAATAAATACTCCTATTCCTAGAAAATGACCAAGTCTAAAAAATTGTTTAAACTGTTTTAGGCTTATACAAATAACGAGTAAGCTAAGCCCTAAAAATACAATTGCAGGTAATGTTTTTAGCATGAAGCCAATCGCTGCCAAGGCATAGGCAAACAGAAACATTTTAGTCCATGCTTCTTTCCGTGCTAGATGATAAGAACCAATCATCAGGCTAAACATGCACATCGAAAAGCACATATCTATCAGCCCTAAAAAAGAATCATAGATAAATATTCTGCCACAAGTTATAGTCATCAAAGCTATGATTACAGCGCCGAGTTTTCCCATATCTTTTCTATATAATCGAAAGACCAAAGCTCCATAAATCAAAGTGAATACTACCGTAGGGAAACGAAGACTGAATTCGTTGACTTGTCCCCATAGCCTATAGCTCAAAAGTATAATCCAATTGTATAAAGGGGGTTTGTTATAGTATGGTTGACCGTTGATAGTAGGGGCGATATAATCACCACTGTACCACATTTCCAAGGCCACTAAAGCCCTGATGGCTTCGTCCTCAATGACTGTCATTAATCCTAAGTTAATCAATAATGCCGGGAGCAATAGGACTATGCAGATTGATATAACAATACGATCTCTGTTACTAAATGAATCCTGATTTATTCCTGTGTTCATATGTGTCTCAAAGGTAATGTTTTCAATACATAAATATTCAATGTAAAGTGGCTTGTACTAATTTACTTTATCTTTCAAAGGAGAGCATATTTAAATCAAACGAATAATAATGGGTAAGAGAAAAACAAATGGACCCCCAAGCTAATTTCTTCTATGTTTAGTTTGATGTTGGGCCTATTTTCACGGTGTCGTTTCCAAAAATTTTTCTATTTCAACCACTCTATCTTTTACATTAAATTTACGCTTTACATTTTTTAATCCAACACTTCCCATTTCTTTCCGCAGGCTTTCATCTTTTATGAGTGCAATAGTTTTTTGCGTAAAGCTGTCTAAGTCAGGATGTTCAACTAAGAAACCAGATTTGTTATTTTCAACTATTTCGGGATTGCTCGTTATGTCAAATGCTACGACAGGTTTTGATTTTATCATTGCCTCTACCAAGACAAAACCAAAACCTTCCCACGCCGATGTTAAGAGAAATATGTCTATGGAGTTCATGAATTTTTGCATATCATCCACAAAGCCTAGCATGATGACCTTATCTCTGAGATCATTCTTTTCTATTAATTTTTCTAGTTCATTCTCAAGTTCACCTTTGCCGGCTATAAAAAGTGTAAAGTCAATATCTTTGTCTCGAAGTTCTTTAGCAATATGTATAAGTTTATCTTGTCCTTTTTGCTTCGTGAGTCTTCCCGCATTGCCCAATATTATGCCATGACCTTTTTTCTGAATAGTCGTAAGTTTACCTGTTTTATCATTGCTTATTTTTTCTAAATCTACACCACGATAAATATGACGAACTTTATTTTCGTTTATGGTATTCCCAAAATTCTTTAACATGCTGTTTTTTGTATTTATAGAATTTGGAGTAAGGTGTGTAAGGAAATGTTTGTAAATAATCCGATTTAGTAAACTAGCTTTCACAGGGACATCTAATCCTCTGGAGTAGGCTATTCTTTTTACACCAGCGATGTACGCAGATATACTTCCTAGTTTCATATCATGAGAGGTGGTAAATATTACAGTATCAATTTTACGACTCTTGAAAAAGAAAACAAGTTTTGCGATTTTAAATGGATTCAAAAATGAAAGATTAGAAACGGTAATAGGATAAGTTTTTAAATTGTTGTGTTTGGCTTTATTCCATAATGGGGAGCCCAATTTAGACAATAGAAAAATGTTGTAGTTTATCTTTTGAAATTCAATAGCAGTTTCAAGGTGAAAATTCTCTCCTCCACCCCAAAATTTTGTACTATTAAAAAAGCAAATATTTTTCATTGGATTGTTTGTTAATTAAAATCACTCAGGACAGGTACCGCAAGGCACAAAGTAATTATTTTACCTTAAATACAGAAGTAAATTATACCTGATTACTATATTCATATTCTTTATTCTGGGCAGGATTAAATGGCATAGCGATGAGAAATGAGGGCACTTTTTCGTGCCAGTCCGAAGGACCGAGCTGACTAGCGAGTCATGTATCGTAGCGCCCGTAGGGATGCCCCAGAAAAAATAGTAATGTGAAACCGAAAAATATTAAATGTAAAAGTTGAAAAAAGGTAGGATATATTGAAAGTGCGTGAATCTAAAGTCTAATTTCTAACTTCTACATTCTTTCCCCTGCCTTAATAATATTCTCATTGCGTTTATCGAAGTCTATATTGCCATCTACAAGACGAACAATGCGGTGCGCATGCTCTGCAATATCCGGTTCGTGGGTGACCAGGATAATGGTATTACCGGCGTTATGGAGTTGCTCAATGATGCCCATAATTTCGACAGAAGTCTTGGTGTCTAGATTACCAGTTGGTTCATCGGCAAGGATGATAGAAGGTTTGTTCACTAAGGCGCGCGCAATAGCTACACGTTGGCGTTGTCCTCCAGAAAGTTCATTGGGCTTGTGATGAATACGGTCGCCCAGTCCTACTGATGCTAGTGCTTCCTCTGCACGATTAAGACGCTCGGACTTGCTATAGCCCGCATAGATAAGCGGAAGTGCCACGTTATCCAAAGAAGTAGAACGAGGAAGTAAATTGAAGGTCTGAAATACAAAGCCGATCTCCTTATTGCGAATCTCAGCCAGCTCATTGTCATCCAGCGTGGCTACGTTCAATTCATTAAGGACATAATTACCAGAAGTCGGAGTATCTAGGCAACCAAGGAGGTTCATCAATGTAGACTTGCCAGATCCAGAAGGACCCATAAGAGCTACATATTCATTCTTTTGAATCGTTAGGTCGATGCCTTGTAAGGCATGAACCTTTTCCGAACCCATGATATATGTCTTTCGAAGGTTGTCTACTTGTATTAGTGCCATAAATTACAGATCGATTACTTTGGGTATCGTGAAAAAATCATCGTTATGCTCAGGCGCATTCACAAGTGCATCCTCCTTTGGAAGTTGGCCATTTACCTTGTCTGGGCGTGTCGTTTGAGTAGGCTCGTTGAGATAAACTAAAGGTTCAACTCCTTCTGTATTTAGGCTTTCCAGTTTCTGGACCATTTGCAATATGTTTTCCAAGTCTTTCTTAATTTTTGAACGTTGTTCAGGTTGGGATTTCAACTTCGCTAACGTTTCCAATTTCGAAAATAAAGAATCATCGAAGGTCATAATTATTATTTAGATTAGTGTACCGATTTCATCGTCCAAAGTACAAAATTATCTTTAATGCATCGTAAATACAGCGTTCTAGGATAAGTTTTGGACTGCTTGAAGCTCAAGTTTACTATAGGCTAAACCGCTAGAAATAAATGCATTAAAAGTATCTGAAAATATTACTATAATTGTACATTTGTCGAAACACTACAAAATGCCCTCCGAATCTAAGAAGAAAATAAAATATGTAGGTATTGCTGGCAACATTGGGGCTGGTAAAACGACCTTGTGCGAAAAGCTAGCGAAGCATTTTGGTTGGGTCGTCCAGTACGAATCTACAGACAATAATCCATACCTAGCTGACTTCTATGAAGACATGAAGCGTTGGTCCTTCAACCTTCAAATCTATTTTCTCAATAACAGATATAGGCAAATTTTGAACATTCTCAATGGTGAAGACACCATCGTTCAAGATAGAACTATCTATGAGGATGCGAATATCTTTGCTCCCAATCTGCATGACATGGGTCTTATGAGTGCGCGGGACTTCCAAAACTATCAAGACCTTTTTGAATTGATGACTTCCAATGTTCAGTCTCCTGACTTACTCATCTATCTTAAGGCGAGTGTACCTACTCTAGTCGATCATATCCATTCGCGTGGTCGTGATTATGAAGGTAGTATTAGTATCGACTACCTCAAAAAACTGAATGAACGATACGATAAGTGGATCGATGGCTATAAGGAAGGGAAGTTGATCGTAATTAATTCTGATGACTTAGATTTTAAAAATAAT
>CAYWOZ010000146.1:0-8478 GCA_964458675.1 uncultured Saprospiraceae bacterium | reverse complement strand
AAAATCAATTTTAAAAAAATTACAAATTAAAAAATACACAACATTATGTTTATATCAATATTAACAGCAAGCGTACTTTGGACAGCACTTTGTTCATGGATTCTGTGGGCTTCAATTTTGGCAATCGGAGCCTTCATTTTAGGCTGGTTATTTAGAACACCTAAGATAGATGAGTGGAAGCACAAGTACGAAGCGGAAGTAAATAACACTTCAGGTTTTTCTAAGAAGTACGCGAAGTTAGAAAAAGCTTCTACGAGCTACAACAAAGACAAGACGCAATTAGAGCGTACAATTGAAAGGCAGAAAACAGAATTGACTACCTTGAAAAATAAAAATGTAAAATTAGAAAATGACTATAGAGCTGTTTCAAGAGAATCTGAAAGCCTTAGTACCAAGGTTGGATTATTGAATAGTGAGATTACAGGATTGAAGTCAACGGACGAGCCTGTTTTGACTACTGACGAAAATGAGAAGGAAGTAGATAGATTGACTGACATCTTACACCGTAGAGATGCTGAAATCGCAAGATTGAAAAACACCGTTTCTGAGGTAAAGACAGAAAAAGATGAGTACATCAGAAGATCAGAAAGCTATAAGCCAAGATTTGAAGATGCCAACTTGGAGCGCAATACTTTGAAAGTAAAGTATGATAAGCTAGTAGAGCAGACTAAGAACATCAGCAGCGGTGACAAAGACATGGCTACTGAAAATGGTAAGTTGAGAGACGAGATTGCTGCATTGAAAGCGGAAGCAAAAAAGCATGGGGAAAGACAAGAAGAGGTAGATGGCTTAATCAAAGTTGCTAAGATGACTGAGGCTGAAAAGAATGAAATTCAGATTAAGTATGAAAGTCTTTTGAGACATCATGAGCAGTTGGAGGCCCAGGCAAAGAATACTCCTCCTCCAGCACCTGCTGTGACTCCAGTGGCGGCATTCACTGCACCCGTAACACCTCCTCCAGCGCCAGTAACTCCTCCTCCGGCGCCTACACCAGTAGTTGAAGCAGGAGCTGAAGATGATTTGAAAAAAATCGAAGGAATAGGACCAAAGATTGAGGAATTAATCAAGAATGGTGGAATCAAAACTTGGGCTGCATTATCTAATACTGACCCAAGTGTGATCCAAGGATTCTTGGATGCAGCTGGGCCAAGATACAGAGTACACAAACCACAGTCTTGGCCTTTACAGGCCGGTATGGCTGCAAGAGGAGAATGGGAAGCACTAGAAAAGTGGCAAGATGAACATGATGGTGGTATTATGTAATAATAGTTCGGTAATTTTTTGAAAAATGTGAAATCACATGTACGCAACATGTTGTGAATCAATTATTTAGTCAAAACTATTGCTAATTCCTAACATGTTGCAAATCAGAGATTTAACATTTAATTACCGAACTATTGATGTAATATACCCTCTTAATAAGTTATAAAGGAAGCCTCCAATTTTTTTGGGGGCTTTTTTTATATTTAGTAGAATGTTTCAGTAATTTTTTAAAAACCTTAAATCACAAACTATCAACAACTAATTAATATCACTAAAAGAATAAGTTCAAGTTTAAAGAGTTTTGACAATCAGTGATTTAACGTTTAATTACTGAACCATTGTTACATAAAACATAAGTCATGAATAAAATTAAAAGCATCGAAGGGACACAACACTACCCTATCCAAAAGTATAAAAAAGGTGTCGTCGAAAAAGTAGAAGATGCTCTTGCTATAGAAACTCCTCTATTGATAAAACTCAAAACGCCGGATCAAAACATTGAGGACTTGGTTATCACTATGCAGACGCCAACTGATACTAAGGCTTTGGTAGTCGGATTTTTATATACAGATGGCATCATAGATCAGCTTACAGATATAGTGTCCATCACAGTCAAAGATGATGAGGCTTTGGTTACTCTAACAAAAATCCCTATCAATCTACAATCCAGGAATACAGTAAGCACAGCCGCCTGCGGTATGTGCGGAAAGACTAGTTTAAATGCTATAAAATTGGTTCGAGAATTCGGCTTATTGAATACCTCTTTTCTATTCTCCATTGAACATTTGCTCGGTCTAAATACTCAGCTACGAGAAAAGCAGGATTTGTTCACGGCTACTGGCGGCATTCATGCGGCGGCGCTTTTTGACCTTCAAGGAAAGCTATTGGTCATTCAAGAAGACATCGGTAGGCACAATGCGGTAGACAAAGCCATCGGTACTTTGCTGATGAATGGCCATGATAGGACTACTTTGGGATTAATTGTAAGTGGTCGAGCTGGCTTCGAATTGGTACAGAAATGCCTTGTTAGTGGGATTGCGATAATGGTTGCCGTAGGTGCACCTTCTTCATTAGCAGTAGATTACGCACAACTGTATGGGCTTACTTTGATTGGCTTTATGCAGAATGAGCGATTCAACATTTATACACATCCTGAAAGAGTCCTTGTAAAATAAAGCTGAAAATAAGCTAAAAAATACCTAATTTTGCAACGCTACTCGAGTAGCCTATATATTTACAAAAATTAAAAAAATATCAATTCCCATGGGAAGAGGCGACATCAAATCTAAAAAAGGTAAAAGAACTAAAGGATCTTATGGTAAAATAAGACCTCAAAAAGTAAAGGTAGATACTAGTAAGAAAGATACGAAGAAGGCTTAATTGCTTTTTGATCATACTGATATATCTTTATCAGAGAATGAGCTGCAAATTTTGTTTGTAGCTCATTTTTAGTTTGGGTATGGTTATTTGGGCGATCCCCTCTCCTATCTGCCTGGCTAAGCTCCTGGGGCCTGGCTATTCAGGACTCCACGTCCGTTTCGGTCCTGCGCCAGCTAGGCTACAAGGCCATGCATAGAGGCTTGGACTACTTCCTTCGGGGCGAATATTGGTTGTGAATCTATTTGGGTGGGTGGTGTAAAGGTGTGTATTATTCCTTTTCGGGCGAATGCGATTCGCCCCTACGGTCGTATCCTTACTATCCATATCGCGTTTAGTTGAATTGATGTTTATGGTTAGTGTTTTCAAAATTGGATTTTGTCGTTTTTCGCCCTGGGCTATGGTCTGTCGCATTCCGTGAAAAGCGGGTCAAGCTCTCCGGCGATTTTATTTTTGAACTTGATTCTTCATTAGTATAGCTCAGTATTTAGTCAAGTATTCAAGACAAGTGTATTGAATCCCTACCTGACTAACTATAAGCAGGAATGTTGAAAACATCAACTATTTTTTCTCTTTTAACGGTTTTGCAATTACAAGATATTGGCTAGAACAAAATTGATTACATAAGATAAGTGCATGGAATCGATGTTGAATACATCGACTATTCATCAATTTTTTGATGGTGGCCTAATGCAAGACTTGATAATTGATTACTTTAGCATCGATGAAATTAAGAATAAGAGAGAACACTTTGAGAATTAGGATTACGCAGTCAGAGTTGGAAGTGATATGTACTGGAGATGAACTGAAATCTAGTATTCATTTTCCAAATGGGGCGCAGCTTTCTTATTCTTTGTTTCCGAGTAAGAATCAGGATACACAGGTGGTGTTTGAAGATTGTAGTATTATAGTTCATCTTAGTCCGACAGACATAGAGACTCTTTCGGATGATGCCAATGTAGGAATCCAAAGTATATATAATACTGATAATGGATTTCTCGATCTACTGATTGAGAAAGACTTTACTTGTTTGCATCCAAGGGGTATAGAAGATAATGACACCTTTCCCAATCCAAATAAAAAAGATATGGCATGAGCAAAGAAAACTCCCCCAACCCACTCACTCCTGAGGTAAAAGAGGAAGTAAGAATAGTAGCACCTATTACTACAGCAGCAGGGATCAAAGCCTTGACTACTTCTATCCAGCATATGCGAAATGAGATGACGGTCACCAGCTGTAGTAAAACGCTGTTTAGCCTCAATCAAAAAGGGGGCATTGATTGTCCTGGTTGTGCCTGGCCTGATCCTGATGGAGAACGATCGGCTCTTGGGGAATACTGCGAAAATGGGGTTAAAGCCATAGCAGAAGAAACCACAAGAAAGGAAGCAGACCCTGCTTTTTTTGCAAAGCACTCTGTAGTAGACATGTCCAAATGGACAGATTTTGAAATTGGAAAAAGTGGTCGAATTACGCACCCTATGGTTTTAAGAGAAGGAGAGTCGCACTACTCCCCTATCGAATGGGATGATGCTTTTGAATTAATTGCATCAAAACTTAACCAATTGGCATCACCGAATGAAGCCATATTTTACACTTCAGGGCGAACATCCAATGAGGCTGCTTTCCTATATCAACTTATGGTAAGAAAATTTGGGACTAATAATTTGCCCGACTGCTCTAACATGTGTCATGAATCTAGTGGAGTGGCACTGTCGAATACAGTAGGTATAGGGAAAGGGTCTGTTAAATTAGAGGACTTTTATATTACAGATTTGGTCATTGTAATAGGGCAAAATCCAGGCACTAATCATCCCCGAATGCTTTCCGCACTTACTAAGTCTAAAAAGAATAATGCGAAAATTATATCTATTAATCCACTAATAGAGCCGGGTTTGATAAAGTTTAAGCATCCACAGAAACCAGCACATTTGTTAGGTGGTGGTGCTACTCTAACAGATCTTTATCTAAATCTAAAAATCAATACAGACGCTGCACTATTAAAGTGTATGTTGAAGATGTTGGTTGAGAAAGAGGCTGCAGCACCAGGGGCGGTTTTTGATCAAGAATTCATAAATAATAAGACGAAAGGATATGAAGATTTGATGGAAGATCTTAAGCAATATCAAGTATCTGACCTGCTTGAGAAATGTGGTGTAGATAAAAATGAAGTCGAGCAAGCCGTAGAATGGATTGCTCAATCTAAGAAAATAATCATCTGTTGGGCAATGGGTATCACGCAACACACCAATAGCGTTGACATCATTCAAGAGATTGTCAATATACTATTAGTCAAAGGAAGTATTGGTATTCCGGGTGGGGGGACCTGCCCAGTGAGAGGACATAGCAATGTGCAAGGAGATCGGACGGTAGGGATATGGGAAAAGATACCAGAGCCTTTATATCACAATTTGAAAAAGAACTTTGGGTTTGAACCTCCCAAAGAAGAAGGATACAATGTTGTGAAAGCAATAGAAGCGATGATGGAACAAAAGGCAAAAGTCTTTTTTGCAATGGGTGGAAATTTTTTATCGGCTACTCCTGATACTAACAATACGGCAAAAGGATTGCAAGCTTGTTCACTTACTGTGCATGTATCTACTAAACCTAATCGAAGTCATTTTATTCATGGTAAAACGGCATTGATACTCCCCTGTCTTGGACGTACTGAAATCGACACGCAAGAATCCGGAGAACAATTTGTGAGTGTGGAAAATTCGATGGGAATAGTTCATAGTAGTCAAGGGACCTTGGCGCCGAAGTCTGAAGCCCTGAAAAGCGAACCAAGTATAGTAGCCGAATTATCTAAAAAGTTATTTGATGATGGTCAGATTGATTGGGATAAATTAGTTGCAAATTATGATAATATTAGAGAGGCCATTGAGGCCAATATAGCGGGCTTTGAAAACTATAATAAACGAGTGAGAAATCCAGAGGGATTCTATCTTCCTAATGTGGCTAGGGAGCGCAAGTTCAAAAAAGATGGTAAGGCTTTGTTTACTGTTAATCAGTTGAGTGAACACAAACTCGCCAATGATGAATATCTAATGATGACTGTTCGTAGTCATGATCAGTACAATACTACTATTTATGGTTTAGATGATAGATACCGTGGAATAGAAAATGGACGTCGGGTTCTCTTTATGAATAAGAAAGATATAAGTAAAGAAAATTTGAAGAAAGGAGACTATGTAGATCTTCAAAGTCATTACGATGGTGTAACGCGTATTGCCAAATTATTTAAGGTGGTTCCATTTGATATTCCTGAGGGGAATCTTGCTACTTATTTTCCGGAAACGAATGTGCTAGTCCCTTTCAATAAATATGCTCGCAAAAGTGAGACCCCTATTTCAAAATCGATTGTGGTGAAGGTGTCGAAAAGTGAGGTGGGCTAGGTTTTTGTACTTTTCTAGTGAGCAAGTTGGATGTAACTTGAAGACAATATTTCTAATTAATCTTGAGTCCTGTAAGCTTGTCCGCCACTGTGGGGACGCAACACCAACGCTTAAGAATGAAAATAACACTCTAAATCTAACGTGTATGTGTCGTACTTTCAGCACTCTAATTATTTGTAAATCAATACGATGGGTTGAAACCCATCGCTATTCTATTTAGTGCCTTCGAGCACTCAAAATCAACCATTTCAGAACAAATAATTACTTTATTAATATTTATATCCTAACGCAAGGGCTCACGCTCTGGGCTAATATCTGTCACCTTTCCAGTGATATAGATTCTAATCAATTCAAAATACTCACTCCTAAATCTGAATCATTGGATCTGAATCTAATGCAAAAAATACAAGAATTTGGGAAGATCGGACTAGCTGCGAAAGGTGACGAGGCACGAGTCAGTCCAAACCTCAATGCGATGCCTTGTAGTTTAGCAGGTGAAGGACCGGAGTGAACACGAAGCCTGAAAGCATAGCGACCGACTGTAGGCGTAGCATGGGGGTAACGGAAAAGTCGGTAGGCCCCAAAAAGTTTGGAGCATAAAAAAAGTGAGTCGCATCACCAACTCACCCAAATCGTAATCGACTTTTTTAATAAAAAGTCTGGATACTCAAATGGATGTATATGTTTTAAAAACCCATATATCGATTCTAATATCTACCGCAAATTTAGTCATACTGAAGTGATATTATATACCCTATGTATGGTATTTTATCGTAATATGAGCGTTAGGACAGAAAAAATATGTTAAAGTTTAATCTCTGATGATGGTGATGTCGCCACTGAGGATTTCTGTATTCTCCAAGCTGAGTCTATTGACAAAGTAATAGGTACCTTCGGGCAATTCATCTCCATTTTGGTTGGTTCCTTGCCAATTGTTGTCATAAGGCTGCTGCTTAAATACTACATCGCCCCAACGATTGAATACCACTAACTCAGGATTTGGAAAATCTTGCGGGTTGGTAATCATGATATCAAACACCAATGCATCATTGAGGCCATCGCCATTGGGTGTAATGGCATTCGGCAAGGCGGATAGGTCTACAGGCATGAGTGGTGGTTCTTCACGAACCAAAGAAATATTTGCACTATCACAAAGCATAGGGCACACTTCTGAACAGACAAGGTAGCTAAAGTTGATAGTCCTTATAGAATCGTTTGGAAAAGTATAATTGAAACTACCATCGCCAAGGTCCATAAAATTGGGATCTGCAGGACTGAAGTCAACTGTTATACCTCCAGTATTATTGGCAACATTGTCATTCAAAATCACATTGGAACTTATCATAGAAGAATCCAATGGAATGGTAAAGATATCTTCAGTAGTAATTGGAGTACTCGCAAAAGTGATAAGCACAATATCTGTGCTAAAATCAGCGCAGTCACCTGTAGAAAGAGACCATCTAAACTCGTTTACGCCTGGGCTTAAATTGGAGATTGAAATCTGAGCTGTTGATGGGTTATCAATATTTGCATTAGAAGTAGTAGTCCACATTCCTGTTACTCCTACATCTAGATTACCAATAAGCATCGCGTTATCTTCGCAAGAACTAAAATCATCTCCAGCAAATGCCGTCGGCAAGTTTCCTTGTATACTAATTTCTACATTATTCATGCTGGTGCATCCGTTTTCAGTATTGGTTACTAAAAGATCGTATGTACCAGCAGAACTAACCAATGGGGTCAAGGTATTGAATCCTGAAACAAGAATACCATTTGACGTAGTCCACATATATTCGAACTCAGGACCCATAGAGGAGCCAGAACCATCTAAGGCAATATCTGAAGTGATGCAAGCTATCTCCATGTCCACACCTGGGTTAGCAATCGGCATCATTGTATCTACTGCAACAACTAACTCATCTGAACGCATGCAGCCGAAATCATTACTAACATTAAGTGTATAAGTTCCTTCTCGGTTAGCATCAAGTGTTAATTGGTTTCCTGCAAAATTTCCATCTGGATCTGTCCAAGCAATGGTAGTCATATCATCTGCAAAGCCTGATAAGGTAACAATTGGTGAGTCACATGTAATAGTCATGTCCTCTCCAGCCATAACTACTGGTTCGGAGGCATCTCCAAAAACTTCAATTTCAATAGTGTTCGTGCAATTGGTAACTGCATCTGTAACCTCCGCAATATAGATTCCTGCAGAAGAGACCGTAATTGTAGGTGTATTTTCACCTGAGTCTATGGAGCCATTAGAAGTAGTCCAAGTAATTAAATTCATTGGATCTGCAGTAACAGTAAATGTTGTCGTAGGCAAGTCGCAGTTAATATCTTGCACTTCCTCGTTAAGAAGTATAGTAGGCATTTCAGCTGGTGAGATAATCACGCTGCTAGTCTCTGTGCAGCCATTATCCTCATTTGTAAGTACCACTGTATAGG
>CAYWOZ010000145.1:0-8512 GCA_964458675.1 uncultured Saprospiraceae bacterium | reverse complement strand
TCGCATCAACGAGATTTTTTAACGAAGATAGTGGGCAAAAGAAATAGCAGAAATGCCCCAAACCAATTTCTGTTGAGTATATATCTTGAATTGCGTTGAATTGGTGGTAAAAAGCATAATCATCTCCATCGCTGATAGCAAGGTTCGCATCAAGACCCCTTACAAGTTATTGGAATGCGGGATGGGAAGCATCAGTACGAATGAGTTGAAGTGTGATTACTGAAGTTTTTTGTACATTTTGTAGTGTGGTATCCCTACTTCTTCAAACAACTTTCCTTGCGTTTTGTATCCGAGTTTTCTATAAAAAGGTACCGCTTCTTTGCGCGCATGTAAGACTATTTTTGTAAAACCTACCTTAACACTAAATCTTTCACTTTCATTAACCAAGGCTGTACCCACTCCTTTTTTTTGTTGACCTTGTATTACAGCAACTTGACGCATTTTGATTTCGCCTTCCTCAAGTGGTTTTAAGGTAAGACAACCTACTAGAGTTTCATTTACATCATAACAAACCAAATGATAACTATCCCACTCTTTCGCAATATCCTCTATCTCAAATTTCAGGTTTAGTGGTTTTCTTAGAATATCGTTTCTAAGAGACAATGCTTCATCAAACGCTGGAGTGGCAAATTCTATAAATCGTAAATTCATACTGTAGGCTTAGTGATCTATTGGAAAGGTATCATTCGAAAGATACATACATTTTGAAAATGCTTGATGGTCAAAATTATCTAAAGCTGAAAGCTCATCAAAGTAATTTACCATATGCTCTGTGGGCATATTACCAGTTAAATCATCTTTTGCCATTGGACATCCTCCATATCCTTTAATAGCTCCATCAAAGCGGCGACAGCCTGAGGCATAAGCAGACTCCACTTTCTCTTTCCAACTATTTGGTTGTGTATGCAAATGTGCACCAAATACCAAGTCTGGATATGCAGGAATCAGATTAGAAAACAAATAAGAAATGCTATCGGGTGTACTCACACCAATAGTATCAGAAAGTGAGAATATCCTAATATCTAGTTTAGCTAATTGGCTTACCCATTTTTGCACGATATCAATATTCCAATCATCGCCATAGGGATTTCCAAAGCCCATGGAGATATACAAGACCATTTGCTTGTTATGTTTCAGACATAAATCTTGGATGCCTTGCACCCGTTCTAAAGACTCTTCTATAGTAGCATTAGTATTTCTTAACTGAAAGGTTTCACTAATCGAAAAGGGATAGCCAAGGTAAGTTATCTCAGGATGCTGAACAGCGTCCTTAGCACCTCTTAAATTGGCTACTATAGCTAGTAGTTTTGTTTCTGTATTCGACAAGTCTAAACCCGCTAATACTTGGGCAGTATCTGCCATTTGTGGTATAGCCTTAGGAGATACAAAACTCCCAAAGTCTAGAGTCTGAAACCCTACTTTTAATAGGCTATTAATATATTTAACCTTTGTGTCAGTTGGAATGAATGGTTTCATTCCTTGCATAGCATCTCTTGGACATTCCACCAAATGGAGCATAAATCCTATTCTTAGTTCCCCCAAAGATAGAGAATACTTAAGTAATGCTTGGATTTAATTTGATATCCTTATTACCTTTATGATAGGTTTTTGAACATTCTAACTTAAGATTGTTATAAATATTAATAGATAAAAAAATGAAGCATAAAGGAATTCTTACTTTAATAGGATTTACGCTGTTTTTCACAGGCACCTTGGCTATTGTGCTGAGTATGATTGGGGTAAGGTTTGCCTTATTCTCTGCTTTAGAGGATTATAGTCGTACAGCTTCCTTTTTTGTGTACTTAAGCCTTATGATTGTAGGAATGCTTACAGTAGTTATTCCAAATACAAATTTGAGAAATGACGAAGAGTTGGTAGAACCTTAAGATTGACTTCTTATTTAATTATTTACACTCTTCAAGCTTAGCTTTAACGTCTACAAATTTTACGAAAGGTAGCTCATTTCCCCAGCTATGGTTGATAAAGTTCATGATATTCGTAATTTCAAAGGCTGAAATCTTAGGCATAGCGGGCATAGGATTATCGAAGTCTTTTCCATTTACAATAATCTTCCCTTCTAATCCTTTCCGAATAATGCAAGGTACCGTTTCATTATATTTAGCCAAGTAGTCTGATTTTGCCAAGGCCGGATATAAGGATTTTAAGCCTTGACCGGATTCTAAATGACAACTGCTACAGTAGAAAAGATACAGCTCCCTACCCTGGTCAAAGTCTTGGGTTTGGCAAGAGAGGCAGATGAATAGAGTGACTGCAAATAGGTAGAGACTACTTTTCACTTATCAGTTTTTTAATATCTCCTATGAATCGTTGCACTTCAGCTTCATCTAAGCCATTACAGAATGATCTGATGTGCTTATTCTTGTCGACTAATACCAGGCGTCCATCATGGTCAAATCCTCCAGGAGCATCCTCGTCTTCAAAGGCTATATGAAAAAAAGAATCAGCGATATCATAAATGAAATCTTTTTCTCCTGTCACTAAATGCCAGTTTCCTTTTTCAATTTCTAATCTATCTGCATACCACTTAAGTCTTTCTACATCATCGTATTGTGGGTCAATGCTAACAGATAGAATGCTAAGATCATCGCTGTTTTTAAAAGTCTCATGAATGAGAATCTCTTGTTCTTTTACTTTAGGGCAAATAGTAGGGCAAGAAGTAAAAAAGTAGTCAACGATATAAGCTTTATTCGCAAAGGTGTTTTCATTTATAGTGTCCCCTGATTGGTCGACAAACTGGAAGGATGGAATAGTATGATATTTCATTTCTCCATTCACTTCTTCCTTTTCTCCTAGGATAGGGAGAGGGTCATTAGATGTCGACACAACTTTTGTAGGACTGTCACATGAAAGAACCATTATCGAGACCCAAAAGAAGTACACAATGCGGATGCAAGCAGCCTTATTTCTCATTTAGCAAGTTTTCAATATCATATACAAACCGATCTACTTCCTCTGGTATTAGGCCATCGCAAAAGGCTCTAATGTGATGGTTTTTATCAATCAATACGAGCTTACCATCATGGTCATAGCCACCTGGCGCCTCTTCATTCTCCATGGCTACATGAAAGAAACCCATAGCATTATCATAAATCATATCCTTTTCACCCGTTACTAGGTGCCAGTTACCCTTTTCTATTTCTAGGCCTTTAGCATACTTTGCAAGTTTTTCGACGGTATCATATTTAGTATCTATGCTGACCGATAAAAAAGAAAGATTCGGCGTATCCTTAAATTTATCGTACAACCTTAATTGTTGTCCTTTGACTTTTGGGCAAATCGTCGGGCAGGAGGTGAAAAAGTAATCTACTATATAGGCTTCACCTTCGAAAGTTTTGTTACTTATATTTTCACCATATTGATTGGTATAAGAAAATTTTGGGACAGTGTGATAAACTGTTTTTCCATCTACTATATCCTTATGTCCAAGTATAGGTAATATATCAGAATGTGTATTAGTTCCACAAGAAACAGTGAGCAGTGCAATAAAGAAGTATCCAAAAAATCTCATGGCTTTACTTTTTTATTCCAAGAATGTTTTTTCCTGCAGCAATAGACTCTTTCATGTCCACACTAACTTTACTGATTTTAATTTTTTCTGAATTCAGATATTGAATAGCTTGAGCATCAGGAATGTCTTTACCAGGCACATCTAAGTCATGCATCCAATCCATCATACCCTCTTCAGCTGCTTCAAGGTCAGTCAGAATGGTTTTCATTAAATCAGCCTTTTCCAGATTTTCCCCTTTCTCTAGTACACTTTTAATCTGCCTCGTCAATTTGTTGATAGTAGAAATCTCTGGCATCACCTCATCATGAATTTCCATAACTTCATCAAAAGCCTTTTGTCTTTCTGGATTATCACTATGACTACATCCTATTAGCATAATACTAGCTAAAATAAAAAGCACTGATTGAAAGATTTTCATCATTATGTGTTGAATTTGTATTGCATTGCAAAGGAAACACATTTAAATAAAAAAAGGTCAAACTGCTTGGGCAATTTGACCTTTTTTCTCTGATTTTTTTTCTCAGCTTGATGCTTCTTAGCCTTTATGCGTTTTTCAATCATTCCTGATGTTGGTTTTGATTTTTTTCGCACTTTTTCAGGTGTTAAAGCTTTGCAAAGTAACTCAAAGAAACGAGTAGTTACAATCTTTCTATTTTTGACTTGACTTCTAGATTTATCAGATTCAAGGCTCAATAGGCCTTTAAGATTAATTCTGCTTTTCAATTTAGTCAGAATCATCTCTCTTTCTTCCATAGTAATGCCAAGAGAAGCTATAACGTCAAAACTAAGGTGAACTTTAGTTTCTACCTTATTGACATGCTGACCACCACTCCCTGCACTCCTGGCAAAGGTGTATTTCAGCTCTTTTAAAATGATTTGTTTTTTCATGACAATAAATTTCTAAACTATAATATCGAATATCAAACTAAAAATGTTGCTTTATGTTGTATTTTTGTACTCAAAATGATTTTTCATGAAGGCAAAGAGAGTAATAGTTTGGTTTCGTCAAGATTTACGCTTACATGATAATGAAGCGCTTACTCAAGCTTTGTTACACTCTGAAGAAGTCATTCCTGTTTATGTATTCGATCCACGGATCTTTTCCAATAAAACACCTCATGGATTTGCTAAAACGGATAAGTTTCGTTGCCAATTTATAATAGAGAGTATTTTTGACTTAAAAGCCAATCTAAAGAAGATTAACTCGGACTTAATCATACGAATTGGAAAGCCCGAAGAAGAAATCTATACCATAGCCAACGAAGCCAAGACAACCTGGATCTACTGCAACCGAGAAAGAACACAAGAAGAGCTGGAAGTACAGGATAAGCTAGAAGAAAAGCTTTGGTCTATTGGCCAAGAGATTCGATATACTAGGGGTAAGATGCTTTACAATACCCAGGACTTACCTTTTCCCATAACGCATACCCCTGATATTTTCACACAGTTCAGAAAAGAAGTAGAAAAGATGGTTTCTGTGCGTGCCCCTTTTAATGCACCATCAAATCCTTTGCTACCCATATCAATAAATATCGAAATGGGAGAAGTCCCTAGCATAAAGACATTTGGGCATGAGGATATTGATGTAGATGAAAGATCCGCAATTCAATTCAAAGGAGGAGAAACAGCTGCTTTAGAGCGATTGCACTATTATACCCATTCCCAAAGACATATAGACAAGTACAAAGAAACTAGAAACGGGATGATTGGTGGCGATTATTCTTCCAAGTTTTCTCCATGGCTGGCCCAAGGCTGTATATCCCCTAAAAAGATATATCAGACTATAAAACAATATGAAGCAGAATATGGTAGTAACAAGAGTACTTACTGGTTAACTTTTGAATTACTTTGGAGAGACTTCTTCCGTCTAATGGCCAAGAAGCATAAGAACAAAATATTTAGGAAAAGAGGCATAAAAGGGGATCTGCCAAAGCAGCAATTGAACGATTTGCGCTTGCTTGATCTTTGGATAAAGGGGAAAACTGGAGTTCCTTTAATTGATGCGAATATGCGTGAGCTAGCTTTAACTGGTTTTATGTCTAATCGAGGTAGACAGGTTGTAGCTTCATTTCTTGTCAACGATTTGCATCTGAATTGGAAACTAGGTGCCGAATATTTCGAATCTATTCTTATCGATTATGATGTATGTAGCAATTGGGGAAATTGGAATTATATAGCAGGTGTTGGGTCAGATCCTAGAGAGAATAGATATTTCAATATATTAGCACAGGCATCTAAATATGATCCAAAGGGAGAATATGTGAAACTATGGCTTCCAGAGCTAAACGCCGTTCCAGGAAATCGTGTACACCGACCTGACATGTTATCTTTTGAAGATCAAGAAAAACTTGATTTCAAGCTTGGTGCCGACTACCCTAAGGCTATGATCAATATGCAAAAATGGGCTTAGGAGCCCACCTTCACAAATTCTTATATCTTGTATTTAAGCTTAATTGTTTTGAGCAGCCCCTGGCTTAGTTGTAACTAAACTCGCCTCCGCATCATAAATCCTGATAAAGTCCATTTCGTTCACTTCATTAAACGTTTTCAAAAGATATCTTTTCTGTTTACCGTATTTGCTATTGATTTCAGTATCAAAATCAGCTAGAATCGGGGCTTTGTCAAACTCTACTTTATGAAAAAATCCTTTTCCTAGGACTAGTCCTAATTTAGCATTGTTTCCATCAAAAAGGTCATTTAAGATAGGCACTACTTTTCCATAAAAAGCTAGTTTTAGTTCTTGAAAATTTTGGACTGACATCATGTAAGCATGTCCGACACCTTTTCCTTGGCCTAACAAAACGGCTATTCTTGCATTGATTACAGCTAACATCCTAGCCAGATCAAGCTGAAGTTCGCCACTTATTATCGTAGGTAAGACCATAGGCGCTGGAGCCACTTTAATCATGTGGAATCTGCTCCTTAAAGAGATATCCATTTCAGCCAGCTCTTGATCGTCGATATTCATTGTGCCTATAATGTAAAGATTCGGAGGAATGCTAAAATACGTTTTCGAGTATGGCATAATAACCGCCTGTGCTTCTGGAGCACCTTCTCTTTTTGAACTATTCAGTATACTGAGCACCTCTCCAAAAATACTAATCACATCTCCCCTATCCATTTCGTCAATAATCAATACATGACGCTTAGATTGAAAATTAGCAATGTTTTGCATTTTGTTCAACTCAAACTGCTTTACTTCTTCATCATCTACACCTTGCTTATCTCCTTCTTGATTCAGGCTTTCCAAATAGCCTACTTCGAATCTCTTCAGTTCACTAAAAACAGCCCAAATAGCAACAGGGTTTGATGGTCCTATGAGTTTGATTAACTCTTGTTCAAGGTCATTCGTGTTAACCCCATTCGAAAACTTATCATAAACCTTTTTAATCTTGTGCTTTGATAGCGTATAAGTTGAAAATGAATTCTGCGGACGCGCTACGATATGGCCAAACCTAGCCACATTGTGCAATAGAATCTTACGCCCATCGGCAGTAGCGAAGGCTTCAAAACGATCACTTTTTATATGTGCTAAGAAGGCTTTGTATATTTGATTAAAACTAATGTTTTGCTCTTTTTTTGGCATGTTTTCCAACAGACTCTCTACTATACTCCTCTTTGCTTCTAAAGCGATCTGCTTAAATACACCTTCCTCTACTTCATGACTTATGCCCTGAGCATTAGGAGTTGTTTTTCTAAAGCTCTCAATAAAATCTTGGTATCTAAAGTTTTCATGAAAAGTAAGAAAATGTATATAGCCTTCTTCTGCATATTTGTTATAGCGATCTCTAAGATCTCTTCTGTTCTCAGAAGCTATTTGTGTCAGTGGTTTTTGTTCTATTATAGATAGTGCATAATTGATGGTCCTATAAGTCTTTCCCGTTCCAGATGGACCATACAAGATAATGTTATGTGGAAAGATTGGCACTGATGCGCCTACTAATTCCTCACTCTTATCTTCGGCCAATTGATTTTCTTGGATAATCTCTAAAAGGCAATTATATGGGCCTTCCACAACTTCTACGATGTCTTCCTTAAAATCTGCATCATAGTATTTGTCAAAATCACAAACCTGGGTTCCAAGCTGCTCTTTACTGATGGGCTTATCTTGGAGATTATAATTGATAAAAAGGGTAACGTATAAGCCTTGGTTTTCTTCATTCTTCAATAAGTCAGAAACGACCATTCCTAAACCTAAGCAACCTACATCTTTTCCAGACTGCCAAATGATTACGCGATCTTCTTTCTTGATTTTATCTTGATTCGCCAAAACAGGAACCGTAATGATATGCCCCTTTGTAAGAAAGTCTGAAATCTTTACATCCGTATCTTTATAGTTGAATAACCAGTAATTCATATTGTTTTGTTTTTAAACGGTGGCTAAAATAATGTTTGTGCATTGATTTATGCCTTATATTCGTGAAATATTTAGAATTCTAAAGAATGTTCTCATTTTTATCCATTATTACGCCCTTTGCAAGCCCACTGGATTCGCTTTTCTATATGCTCCTAGTGGCATGTCTATGTAGCCTAATTCTTTGCTTCTCATTAATGACAAACAGAATACTCCAAAGTTTTAAATTACGGGGCCTTCTTGGGATGCTTTTTGGCTTTATTGGGATTGTTGCTCTAGGTGCTGTAGTGCTTACCTTTGTGCACGCGCAAAATATAACTGAAGTTAGCTTCGAGAACAGAAAAATAAATTTTGCTTCTGAAAGTATTCCTTTTAAAGATATACGCAGACACTATATTAAACCATTAGTGCAACAGAGTAGATATTCAGCTCAGATAAGTGTTGATACTTCCATGGTATTTGTCATTGAGACTGCAGATAAAAGCGTTCATTTGTTTTCAAATGCCTACTATGACATGCTAGAAATGCAAAAGGTATTTGATCAAGAATTGAAATAATATAATTCCAATTGTAATTTTGGACTAGCCTTTAGGTTTACACTATGTAACTAATGGATATATAAATCATTA
>CAYWOZ010000144.1:0-8662 GCA_964458675.1 uncultured Saprospiraceae bacterium | reverse complement strand
AGCTTTAAGCAAATCTCTTAGAGCATTGCACCTTCCATCTGGGGTTTGCGACGCAAGTAGTTGAGGTAATAAAAGGCATGTTTCTGGCTGGCAATTTTCCCAGTAAGTAATTACTTTTCCTGCCACTTCTCTATCACCATACCTTTGTACACCAAAGACATTGGCCTCAAACGGAATCCAAATTGCCTCTACTATGTCATTATTCCTTGACTTTCCTTTTGCGTGGTGACATCCCAAATAAATAGTAGATTCATATACTTCATTTAAATTCAGTGGATAACTACGTGTTATTCCCATAGTATGATTAGTAGTTTTAAAGGATGTAAAATCACCAGGTTGAGATGAATTCCCTTCAACCTTGTCTCTCGCATATTCCCATTCTATTGGAAAAGATTTGTCAAAAAACCAAACTTGCTTTTTTACATGCCTACCTAAAGCATCCTGATCATATTCTACAAAGGAAGCTCCATTTTGGTTCTCAAATCTTTGTGCCGGAAAATCAATTTCTACTGGCGTACTAGTACCATTATCTTGTACCATAGTAGTTCTGACATTCGGTTTTATCCAAAATGGATTATCACAATCTACGAGTATCTTCGACTTTACATTCATTTTAGAATTTGCGGGATAGGCGGCCATTTTGATATCTTGTCCACCATTAGACCAGTGAGGGCCTTGGATTATTCCATGAACTCCATCATCTTCTTGTATTGGGATAAAAGAAAAAGTTCTGCTGGTATAGTCAAAAGTAACCTCTTCTATATCAAACTCATAACTGAATGTATTACTGGAAGGTGATTGCCCTAATAGGCTTATAGAAAGAAAGAAAGTTTTTTAATCATGACTAAGGTTTTGTTCTTCTGAGAGTTTCAAACATACTGCAAAGCAATAGATTTATTTGCCCAAAAAAATGCATAATTCAGGTTTTAGATTTATTAGTCATTTAACCAATAATCATTTGCTTATCAATAATTTAGTCGTCAATAAATCCAGCATTCAGAATAAAAGATATAATTGTGCTTTTCTTTTTAATTAGGCATTTTCTTAGAACTTTTTGCTTAGCAACATTTATTTTGATGAATATCGACGCTATTTTTTTGAATATTCTGATAAAACTCCACCCTAAACTTGAATGATGTTATATCAGTTATTCTTAATATCCACTCGAATAAGTTAATGGAAATTAAAGTCTCAAAAAAGCCCACGAAATCTGGAAAAAGTTAAATCAACAAAATGAAAACGTCGAAATTCGATAAAGCAGATTATTTAGAAAATAAAGAGATCATTGCTGAGTACCTCAATACAGTCTTAGAGGAAGGTAATGAGTCTGATATCATTGTTGCTATTGGACATGTTGCAAAAGCAATCGGGATGACAAAGATTGCTGACGAAACTGGAATGAGTAGGCCTAGTTTATATAAGGCTTTATCTAAAGGAGCAAAACCTCAATTTGCTACTATAGTTAAAGTATTAAAAGCTATAGGTGGACAGATACAGATAAACCCTATTGCATAACAGAAAAGAGCTTGCTTCCATCTAGAAACAAGCTCTTCTCAATTATACCTAATTCTAATATTTACTTAAAAGCGTTCAGCCACCATCTACCTTAGCTTTTGAATATCTCTTAAGATATCATCATATCCCAAATTTGAAATTGGAATTTTCGATTCACTCAACACGGTTTCAAACTCAAGTCGCGACAGCTCTGCAATCTGTGAAGCCTTACCAATACTCACCATATTTCGAATATACAGCTGAGTAGCCAGTGCTATTTTTATCCTTTTCTTTAATTCCATGCTACACAATCATAGATTCAGTATCTTAATCGTTTTCATATCTAAAAACATTTTGCCACTATCAGGTAGTTTCACAAATCCAAAATGACAATAATAATTTTCTGCATCTTCATCAAGTGGGTCTACAATTACAGCCACTGAGCCTAAATCTTGTTCAGAAACTTTTAGGCTCCTTTTCAAGGCATCAACTAGAATTTTACTTCCCAAACCCTGTCCTTTTACTTTTTCGTCTAATGCTAATCTGCCAAGAAGTGTTACAGGTGTATAATCATAAGATCTAGGGTAATTTTTTCTTAGATTCTCTGGAACATGCTCGTAAGGTATACTTGCATTCGACAGCGTATAGTAGCCCTGTACTCTTTTTTGTTCTGAGTCTAACAACACAAAACAAACAGAAAGCTTTTTCTTTACATCTTGACTGACTTGAGTTTTGATATAATCATTTAAGGAAGGTTTCCCACACTCAAATTCTTTCCGATTAAATGCTTTCTTAAGAGGGGTAGTTAAATAATCCACTTTTATTTAATGGCTTTTTTATACGCTTTTGACGCCTTTTTCAAGGCCTGATTAGGCTCAGCGGTTTTGAGTAGGGCTTTGAAAAATATCTCCTTATCTTTTTCAGAGGCAAGTATTAATTTCTCTTTCTCTACTATTGACTCCGCCTTTTCAATGGCCGCTTGCAATATAAAAGCACTTAATGACCTATAGCCCGCTGGCTTATATACTTGCTTTAAAAACAATTTATATACTGTATTAAGTCGTATGTCAAGCCTAGCTTCTTTACCAGCCAATTCAGGCGCTATTTCTCTTGTTAACTGTTCAATAGTCAGCATATCATTCAATTTTTACAAATGTACGTATAATATCTGTACAATGCAAGATGGCGAGAATGATTCGGCTATTCTTTTACTAGTTTTTTTTTCGTAAAAACATTGAATCAGTCAAAAACCATCGGTGGGCAGATACAAATAAACCCTATTGCATAATAGAAAAGAGCTTGCTTCCATTTAGAAACAAGCTCTTTCTATTACATCTAAATTTTGATTCTCTACTTAAACGCATTCAAGCCAGTCACCGCCATCCCCGTTATCAAGAGATGAATATCATGCGTCCCTTCATAAGTCAAGACCGTTTCTAGATTCATCATATGACGCATGATAGGATACTCATTAGTGATTCCCATCCCCCCATGAATCTGTCTTGCTTCACGTGCTATTTCTAGAGCCATGTTTACGTTATTACGCTTCGCCATAGAAATCTGAGCAGGAGTTGCTTTGCCCTCATTAGCCAAGGAACCCAATCTCCAAACAAGCAATTGCGCCTTGGTGATTTCAGTAATCATTTCTGCTAATTTCTTTTGAGTCAACTGAAAACCACCAATCGGTCTCCCAAACTGTTCGCGCTGCAAAGAATATCTCAAAGCAGAATCATAGCAATCCATTGCTGCTCCAATCGCGCCCCAAGCGATACCATATCTTGCTTTTGACAAACATGAAAGTGGTCCTTTCAGTCCTTCTACATTCGGAAGTATATTTGCTTTTGGTACACGTACATCTTCGAAGACAAGTTCTCCTGTGATAGAAGCACGAAGAGAAAGTTTACCGTGAATCTCTGGTGTAGTAAATCCTTTCATGCCACGCTCGACTATAATTCCTTTGATGCGCCCTTCTTCATTCTTCGCCCAGACGATAGCCATATCAGCTACTGGAGAATTTGTAATCCACATTTTCGCTCCATTCAAAATGACAGAATCTCCATCCTCCACAAAATGTGTAGTCATTCCCGCAGGATTAGATCCGTGGTCTGGTTCTGTCAATCCAAAACAACCGATAATTTCTCCACTAGCCATCTTAGGCAACCATTTCATCTTTTGCTCCTCAGAACCAAATCTATAAATAGGATACATCGCCAAAGACCCTTGCACAGAAGCCATAGAACGAATTCCGGAATCTCCTCTTTCCAGCTCTTGCATGATGACACCATATGCGATTTCATCCATGCCTCCGCAACCATACTTCTCAGGAAGACTAGGGCCAAACGCCCCTATTTCTGCAAGCCCCTTAAAAAGATGAAGCGGACACTGTGCTTTTTCACTAGCGTCTTCAATAATAGGACTCACTTCTGCCTTGACCCAATCTCTAACCGCATCTCGCGCAAGCTTGTGATCGTCACTTAGCAAATCATCAACCATGTAGTGATCATGCCCTTCAAAAAGGTCTGTCTTAACACTTTTTTCTACCGTGTATATATGTGTTCCGTTATCGTACATATCTCTTTATTGTTGTTAATCTGTGAATTTGGTAAAAACGTTTGTTAATTCGGTTATTTGAGTATTTGTTAATTTGAAAAAAATTACATTGTATCTAGGTTGTAGCTTCTAAAGTCTAATTCCTAACGGCTAACGCCTAATACCTAACCCCTTTTTCTACATATTCCTTCTATACTTTCCACCCACCTCGTACAAGGCTTGTGTAATTTGACCTAAGGTACAGTTTTTACCTACTTCCATCAAAGCCTCAAAAGTGTTTTGATTCTTAACCGCTGCGACCTGTAAGGCTTTTAGCTGCTGGGCAGATTTATCATTCGATTTCTGCAAATTTTGTACCGTTTGGATTTGCTCATCCTTCTCCTCTTTGGTGGCGCGTATCACCTCATCAGGTATCACCGTTGGAGAACCTTCTTTTGACAAGAAAGTATTTACCCCTATTATTTTATAGTCTCCATTGTGCTTCAATGTTTCATAATAAAGGCTTTCTTCTTGGATCTTACTTCTTTGATACATCGTCTCCATAGCACCCAATACGCCACCTCTTTCCGTGATGCGATCAAATTCAGTCAAGACCGCTTCTTCAACCAACTCTGTCAACTCTTCTATAATGAAGGCACCCTGGATTGGGTTTTCATTTTGGGTCATCCCGAGCTCGTGATTGATTATCATCTGGATCGCTACGGCTCTTCTTACACTTTCTTCTGTAGGCGTAGTAATGGCCTCATCATACGCATTGGTATGTAGAGAATTGCAATTATCATAAATCGCATACAAAGCTTGGAGAGTAGTTCTAATATCATTGAATGAAATCTCCTGTGCGTGCAGCGATCTTCCAGAGGTCTGGATATGGTATTTCAATTTCTGAGAACGGCTATTTCCATTATACTTTAACTTGATGGCCTTTGCCCAAATTCTTCTAGCCACTCTTCCAATTACCGCATACTCAGGATCTACTCCATTCGAAAAGAAGAAAGAAAGGTTTGCAGCGAAGTCATCGATGCTCATTCCTCTTGCTAAGTAGTATTCCACAAATGTAAATCCATTCGCGAGTGTAAATGCCAATTGTGTAATTGGATTTGCGCCCGCTTCCGCGATATGGTATCCAGAAATAGATACCGAATAGAAATTTCTAATTTTATGACTGATAAAATATTGCTGCACATCCCCCATTAATCTCAGAGAAAACTCTGTAGAAAAAATGCATGTATTTTGTGCTTGATCTTCTTTCAAGATATCTGCCTGCACCGTTCCTCTTACAGAACTTAATGCTTTTGCTTTGAGTGTCGCATATACCTCTGGGTCTAAAACTTCATCTCCCGTCAAACCTAATAAGAGCAGACCTAATTTATTATTCCCTTCGGGAATGTCTCCATGATAAGTTGGTCTCTTCAAACCTTTGCTATCGTACTTTACTTTTAGTCTAGCCTCGACTTTAGATTCTAATCCATGTTCTTTGATGTACAATTCACATTGTTGATCTATCGCTGCATTCATAAAAAACGCGCAAATGGTGGCCGCTGGCCCATTGATGGTCATCGACACAGAAGTCATTGGATTGCACAGGTCAAATCCAGAGTACAACTTCTTGGCATCATCTAGACAGCAGATACTCACTCCTGAGTTTCCAACCTTTCCATAAATATCTGGTCGCAAATCTGGGTCTTCGCCATACAGAGTTACCGAATCGAATGCCGTAGACAAACGCTTTGCTGGCATATCAGAAGACAAGTAATGAAATCTACGATTCGTTCTTTCAGGCCCTCCTTCTCCTGCGAACATTCTTGTCGGATCTTCACCCGCTCTTTTGAAAGGAAATACCCCTGCTGTATATGGAAACGATCCCGGCACATTTTCTTGCATCAACCATGTTAAGACATCTCCCCAACCTTTATACTTAGGCAGAGATATTTTAGGGATTCGAGACATAGCCAAAGAAGTCTTGAAAGTAGGCACTCTGATTTCTTTATCTCTAACCTTGAAGATAAACTCATCGGCCGAATATTGCTCTTGGAGCGTAGGCCAGTTGTCCAATTCTCTTTTACATTGGCCATCCAGGTCAAGGGTAAGATCATCGTACTTCTTTTGTAGCATCGATTGCGTTTCTGCATCCCCTTCAAAAACATCTTTTGAGGTCTGCAGTCCATATAACTGATCTGCAATCTTGGCCTGCTTAGCAACCCACTCATCATAGCCTCTATTATTCTCTGCTATTTCAGAAAGGTAACGCACACGCTTTGGAGGAATGATATATATCTTTTCACTCATCTCATCCGTCACTTCAAAAGTAGACTGGAGATTCGTCTTTGTCTTTTCTTCTAGAGTATTGATAATCGCCTTATAGAGATTATTCATCCCTGGGTCATTGAACTGAGATGCAATGGTACCATAGACTGGCATCTCATTCGTGTCTGTTTCCCAAAGTTGATGATTGCGTTGGTATTGTTTTTTTACATCACGAAGTGCATCCAAAGCACCTCTTTTGTCAAACTTATTCACAGCGATAATATCTGCAAAGTCCAACATATCAATCTTCTCCAGCTGTGTTGCAGCACCGTACTCTGGCGTCATGACATATAAGGACATATCCGAATGATCAACTATTTCGGTATCCGACTGACCTATTCCAGAAGTTTCTAGAATAACCAAATCGTATCCTGCATTCTTCAATATATTAACTGCAGATTGTACATATTTTGATAAGGCCAAGTTGGACTGTCTCGTCGCCAAAGAGCGCATATAAACTCTGTCCGAGCGTATCGCATTCATGCGAATACGGTCTCCTAGCAATGCTCCTCCGGTTTTCCGCTTTGATGGATCGACGGATACAATCGCGATACGCTTATCTTCAAAGTCTAACAAAAACCTTCTAACTAATTCGTCTACCAGTGAAGACTTACCTGCTCCCCCTGTTCCCGTAATTCCTAATACTGGACATGTACTTTTCTCCGCTACTTTCTCTACATCCGCTAACCATCCTGCATTTTCCTCAGGATGATTTTCCGCAGCACTGATTAATCTAGCGACTATCCGAGTATCACCAGAGTCTACTTTTTTGACCTCTCCATTCAGATTTATCCCAAGTGGAAAGTCCGCTCTTTGGAGAACATCATTAATCATTCCTTGTAGCCCCATCTGACGACCATCATCAGGGCTATAGATTTTGTCTATCCCATAAGAGTGCAAGTCCTCAATTTCACTAGGAAGAATAGTTCCACCACCACCACCGACAATTTTAATATTGTCAGCACCCCGTTCCCGGAGAAGATCATACATATATTTAAAATATTCATTATGTCCACCTTGATAAGAAGTGATGGCGATACATTGAGCGTCTTCTTCAATAGCCGCATCCACTATTTCTTGCACAGATCGATTGTGTCCCAGATGAATCACCTCAGCTCCGGTGGATTGCATGATTCGACGCATGATATTGATAGCCGCATCGTGCCCATCAAAAAGGGATGCCGCCGTCACTATTCTGATCTTATTATTAGGTTTATAGCTAGTTATTTTTTCCATTTATACATGATTTGAACCGTATCCACAAAATTAACAATTATACTTGAGTCCACTCCGAGAAGTAAGGATATTCCAAAAAATAGTATATTTTGGATGAGATTTGCACTTTTTGAAGGCTCGGTAATGCCTGTACGACGACTTGTCGGCGTGCCTCAGCATCAGCTAGATGAGAAAAATGTAAATATCACCAAAAAATGCATTTTTGGTTATTGTGACTTTTCGGAGTGGACTCAAACTTTACTATTTTGTTTAAGCAGGGTCACAAATTCGTTCAACATCATTGCTGTGGCTCCCCAAACCACTTTTCCTTCCACATCAAAATAAGGTACTCTCTTTAAAGTAAGCTGTTTGCTGATGGCAATATCTTTTACTAACTTCAACTTATCAGAGCATAAGCGAGCTACACTTTCACTGACTAGCTCCGTCACTTCATTTTTCTCTAAAACGAAGGAGGGTTTTCTTTCTACCAATCCGACCACAGGTTGTACTATAAAATTACTTACCGGTATATACATCTGAGTCAACTCTCCAAGAGGAATTACACTTTTTCGTGGCACCCCTATTTCTTCCTCTGTTTCTCGCAAGGCAGTTGCTACTAAATCCTCATCTGTAGTCTCCATTTTCCCTCCTGGAAAACTCATCTGCCCTTTGTGCTTATCATTCTCATATTTACTGGCTCTTTGCGTCAGTGCGATATGCCATTCTCCATTCTTTGGAAACAAGAGAATCAAGACCCCTGCCTTTTGAGCATCCGCCGGAGCTGGCTTGTAAGCACGCCTAGCGACATGCGACATGGCATAGTGTGCCTCCACTCCAGGTAACCGTCCTGTTATTTTTCTTTTGATAGATTCTATTAAAGTCTTGTCCATGTTTCTAAAATCTGTAGATTTATATTTTGGGGCCTTCCCTTGCTGTTCCCGATCCGATTGCCATCGGAACGAGAACAACAAGGGTCGCTATGTTCTCGGGCTACGCTGACGCTTCGGTCCCGCGCAAGCCAAGCACGCAAGCCGGGACTCCCCCTTCACAGCGTTTTCTATGGTTTATCCAAACATACATCATAATTTCTTTCATACAT
>CAYWOZ010000143.1:0-8716 GCA_964458675.1 uncultured Saprospiraceae bacterium | reverse complement strand
TGGGCAAAAGAAATAGCAGAAATGTCCCAAACCAATTTCTGTTGAGTATAATAATCAAATTATTATTGTTTTGTGATTTACGATTTTCAAAAAATTAACGCACCAATCATAAATTAAATAACCTATTGTATATGAAAAAAATAATTTACACCTTAGTTTTTTGTTGTTTTGCTTCTTTGATAACCGCGCAAAATTTTGGGCTAAGGTTCAATGGTTCGGATAGTAAAGTAGAATTGTGCAACTCTGAGGATTTTAATGTTGGAGAGGATTTTACTATAGAAGCATGGATAAATGCTGTCAATTGGAGAGCAGAAGCATGGAGAGGATCCATTGTAGCAAAAGATGGGCAAGGACCAGATTCTGGTTTTGCTTTTCGAGCAGGTAAAAATGGAACACTAAGTTTTGTACTAGGTGTCGGTGCTTGGCCAGAAGTACAAACGAACCCATTTATGAATGCCAACCAATGGTATCATGTAGCCGCCGTCAAAAAAGGGAACACCCTAATGCTATATATCAACGGTAACCTTTCTGCTACGGGTAATGCTACTGGAGAACCAGTGAATAATATGTTACCCGTTACGATTGGGGATTCACCTGGTTTCCCAGGTAGAGCTTGGGATGGATTTATAGACGAAGTGCGTATCTGGAATATAGCTCGTTCATCACAGGAATTAGCGGACAATCAAACTAACTCATTGGTAGGAAATGAGCCAGGCCTTATAACATACTTGCCTATGAATGAAGGAAGCGGATCTATCCTCAATAACCTTACTGATGGCGCATGTAATGGAACCCTAATTAATCTGGATGATGCATCATGGGTTGAAGGATTCTCAATACCTGAGCAAGATGTAGGGGTGGTTGCTCTTACCGCCCCTGATGTGTTAGCCATATTTAACCGGCCAGTAAAAATTAGAGCAGAATTGCAAAATTTCGGATCTGAAACGATAAGTAATATTCCAGTGGAAGTTTCTATCAACGGGATTCCGACATTTACAGAAACCTTCAACGTCACTATTCAACCAGGCGAAATCGTAGAGGTTGTCTTTGATCGTATTGTCGATTTGACCGACAATAACACTAATCTATTGACACTCTCTACACGACATCCTGAAGATATTAATTCTTTGAATGATGAGGCTGCCATACGATACCGAAGACCGCAAGATGATAGAGTCGTAAATATACTTAATGACGAACAGTTCAATTTTGCGGCGGAGGGTCAAACAAAATTTACACAAATGAATTTGCCAGAAAATGTAGAAGACTTTGAACAGTTGCTATTGCATATTTCTGTAGACTGCCCAAATACGGGTTGTGATCCTTGGGATCAACCTGCGAGAGTTTCTGTAGAGACCGACGAAGGAAGCATTGAAATCGCTCGGTTTATTACACCCTTTGGTCGAGGCTGTGGACCATGGACAGTAGATGTTACAGACTTCAAATCTATTCTAAAAGGGAACGTTAATTTTAAAAGTTTTGTGCAAGTATGGGGCCCATCTGGATGGCTTACTAATATTGACTTGGAATATGTAGGTAATGCTGATACGCCAGAGTACACCAAAATAAGCACCTTATGGGCGACTGACAACTGGGTCTATGGAGATCCAGGTATATCTGATGATCTTGAAGAACTAAATATATTGGTCGATGACAACACGCAATCTAATCATCTACGTATGACTATATCTGGTCATGGACAAGGAAATACTAATAACGCTGCCGAGTTTTCAAATGTAAATCATACTTACGTAGTAAATCAAGAAAGCATTGAAGTGCAAAATTTATGGAAATCCGATTGTGATCAGAATAGTTGTGCCAATCAATTAGGAACTTGGACGCTAAGCAGAGCTGGCTGGTGTCCTGGTCAGGCAGTAGAGCCTTTTATTCTCAATCTGACTGGAATAACTACTCCTGGTGAGAATGTAAGTTTGGATTATGAGCTAGAAGATTATACGAATGCACTCAACACTGGCTATGATGGCGGTGGGCATACAGAACCTCATTACAGAATTTTTTCATACTTCATCGAATCTTCTGAAAATAGATTTGAGGATTTTACCAATCTTAGGGCTGAACGAATCGCTATTGTTACTAATGGAGATGTAAACAACCCTGTTTTAAATAGCTTAGATTTTACTATTTCCAATAATGGTACTGTAGAAGTAAGCAACCCCAACGTGGCATACTTTGTCAATGAAGAATTTGTTTTTGATGAAACTATATCAGCTACCATTGCTCCTGGAGAGACTTACACACATTCTTTCAGTCAACTAAATGGTTTTGATTTTTCAGATGATAATTTGGTTTTCGCTGTTGTAAATGGTGCAGGGGATCAAAATCTAAATGATGATGCTACAAAATCTTCTATCAATGAGAATCTAGTGAATGTATCTGAAATAGAGCCTTCAAAGGTAAATCTATCTCCGAATCCTTCATCAGGTGAAGTTAATATCAGTGTAGCTGATGCATTCTTGAATGGAGAAATGGTGGTAATAGATATACTAGGCAGAACAATTGCTCAAAAAGATATCAATACCCTCAATACCTCTATAAATATCGAAGAAAAAGGAGTTTACTTTTTTAATTTTAGAACCGAAAAAGGAACCCATAGAACAGAGAAAATAGTAATCGAATAACCGTCTATATAGATTTTTATTTTAGCAAAAAGGGCTATGACTTTTTAGAGTCATAGCCCTTTTATGTTGTGCCAAACGGGATGTGATTGGCTCCAATTTTTACTCTCTATGTAATTCGCAAATCTCTCCAAATTATATTCTTTTTTGTCATATCACTGGGCGAGGCGAATAGCCGGAAGCCCTAGAAGGACTAGCGGTGGAAGTGGTATACCCATGCGGCGGGTGAGCTTGTAGAGACGCCGATTTATCGCGTCTCTAAATATCGAGCCATGGGTGTAGGAACGGACGACGCGACCCAAGGTCAAATGCGCAGGTAGGCGGGAAGCTGGCCGTTGGGTAGGCCCATAATACATATACATAGCCCCATCTACACGTAAAGACGGATTGCCATCCGTCTCCACGCCAGCACAGGTACTAGCACCCGTGCTATCCGTCTCCCCCGTGAGAGAAGTCTGCCATCCGTCTCCCATGTGAGCATAGGCCTCATCCGTCTCCACTCTCTAGCATTGGCACTAGCACCCGTCCTAATCGTATAAATCTCCCCACATATAGGTAGAGCATCACATCCGCTCACACTCAAGGGCGGATGGCTATCCGCCCATACAGCACGCAAGCGTGCCCACCCCCCTCAAAACTAAATCACCCAACTTTCGTAATAAAAGTGTATATTTGTACATCTTCTTAGGGAGGGAACTCAAAAAGTTCCCTCTTTTTGTTTTATGAATGTGAATAAGTAGGTCGATGATAGATAAGATAGAAGCCCATTTGCTCAATCTCTTTGAAGAAGAGGAGTTTCAAGATTGCTTCTTGGTGGAAATAAATGCCAGTGGGCTGAGCCGAGTAGAGGTATATATAGATGCCGATGCGGGGATTGATTTCACACGCTGTAGGAAAATAAGCAGATATCTGGAAGCAGAGATAGAGGAACAGGGTTGGATGAATGAGCAGTATACAATAGAGGTATCTTCGCCAGGGCTAGATCGTCCGTTGAAGTTTAAGAGACAGTATACAAAGAACATCGGACGTAAACTCGCCGTAATAGATGATGAAAAGCACAAAACCGAAGGGCTACTCATCTCGGTGGATGAAGAACAGATTACACTAGAATATAAAGATAGAATCAAGGAGGGGAAGCGCAAGAAAACGGTTGTGCTGCAGAAGGAGATAAAATTTGAAAATATTGCAAAGGCATTTGTTAAAATAAGTTTCTAATTATGAGTTTGAATTTAGTTGATACTTTTTCGGAATTTAAGAGCATGAAGAACATCGACCGTCCTACTATGGTACGTGTCCTAGAAGATGTATTCCGAACATTGATAAAGAAAAAATTTGGGTCTGATGACAACTTTGATGTCATCGTGAACACCAATGGAGATATAGAATTGTGGAGAGTGCGTGAGATAGTAGCAGATGGTGAGGTGACAGATGAGCAAGCTATGGTTTCTATCTCTGAAGCATACGCCATAGACGAGGATTATGAGATAGGAGAAGAATGTTATGAACAGCTTTATCTAGCAGATTTTGGAAGACGGTCCGTAATGGCTGCACGTCAGACATTGATCTCTAGAATCATGGAGCTAGAGAAAGATGAAATCCACAAGCGCTACTCTGAGCGTGTAGGGGATATCGTCATCGGTGAAGTACACCAAATCCTGAAGAGAGAAATCCTTATCATGGATGATGCGACAGGTAATGAACTGGTACTACCACGTAACGAAATGATTCGAGCAGATTTCCTTAGAAAAGGAGATATGATAAAGGGAGTAATTAAGGAGGTAGAAATGAGAAACAACAACCCTGTGGTAGTAGTGTCTCGTACGCATCCTAACTTCTTGGCAAAGCTAATGGAGCAAGAAGTACCAGAGATAGAAGATGGATTAATCACGATTAAGAAGATTGTACGTATCCCTGGTGAAAGAGCTAAAGTGGCAGTAGAATCATATGATGATCGTATCGATCCAGTAGGTGCCTGTGTAGGTATGAAGGGGTCGCGTATCCACGGTATCGTAAGAGAGTTGAAAAATGAAAATATTGATATCGTAAACTATACGAACAATAATATACTATTTATTCAGCGTGCTTTGACACCTGCCAAGGTGACGAGTATTGATTTGGATGATGACACGATGAGAGCTGCAGTATCTTTGGATTCTGATCAGGTATCTCTAGCCATCGGAAAAGGGGGGTCGAATATCAAACTAGCTAGTAAGTTGACAGGCTACGAAATAGATGTGTTCCGTAATCAAGATGGTCAAGAGATTGACGATGTAGACTTGGATGAATTCATCGATGAAATAGATACTTGGATTATCGATGCGCTTAAGGAGATTGGATGTGATAGTGCCAAGAGTGTATTGGAGCTGAGTAAGGAAGAGCTTATACGTAGAACCGATCTAGAGGAAGAGACTATTGATGAGGTGAGACGTATATTGGCATCGGAATTTGACGAAGACAAATAAGGGCTTCGCCTAATATGTCACGACTACCAAAGATGTAAATCGGTGTAGTTGGAGCATAAGGGGAGCAAAGATATACCCATAAACGTATAACAATTGAAACGCAATGTTTTGGTTTTGGCCTTAATTGCGGTGAAAATGCCTGAAAATCAGTGTTTTTATGGGGCTTTTTGCTGTGAATAAGCCGCAATACAGTATAATTGCGTTACCTTTGTGCAAATTTTGGCAAGGATTTTTTTAATTCATATCATACAAAAATGTAGATACATATGTTCTAGTAACGATTTAAAAAAATGTCTTTGCTTATTGATAGCCTCGGCTTTTAAACTATAATATTTATTTTGAAGAGATTAGTCAAAGTAGCAAAAGAATTTAATGTAGGTATCGGTACCATCGTCGATTGTCTAAAGGACAATGGCTTTGAGATTGAGAGTAAGCCTACATCTAAAGTTACGGATGAGATGTATCCTGTGCTACTGAAAGAGTTTCAAGCCAACAAAGCCGTCAAAGAACAGGCCGATGCCCTTAAAATCGGTAATCGTGTCAAGGAGGAAGATGAAGTCACCCCTCCGCCAGCTCCTAAAAAAGAAGAAATATTCAAAGCTCCTGCTCCAGAGCCAGAAACTACACCTGCTAAGGAAGAAAAGCCAGCAGAGGAAGAAAAGCCAGCAGCTAAAAAAGAAGAAGTTGTCGAAAGACCAACCGTATCTGGTCCTAAGGTAGTCGGTAAAATAGAGCTAGAGAAAGAAAAGAAAAAGGAACCTGCAGCAAAAGCAAAAGCAAAAGAGGCTGCTAAGAAGGTTGAAAAAGAGCCAGAAACGCAAGCGCCTAAAAAAGAAGAAACTCCAGTTGCTGAAAAGAAAGCAGATGAACCAGTATTAGTAAATCCAGATGCCAAGGCTAAACCTGAAGCTGTAAAAGCGGAAGCACCTGAACTCAGAGGGCTTAAGATATTAGGTAAAATAGAAATTGCAGAAAAGAAGAAGGAGACTAAAAAACCTGTTGCCTCTTCAAATGAAGCAAAGAAGCGTAAGCGAAGAAGAAGAAAAGTATCTGATACTGGAGGAGGTAATCGGTCTGGCGGCAACAACCGTGGCGGCAGAGGTAAAGGCAAAGGAGGTCGTAGAGATCCTGTCGTAAAAGAAGTATCGCAAAAAGAAATAGAAGAGAAGATCAAAGCAACAATGGCTAAGATCTCTGGAGGAGGTAAGAAGAAGCGTCAAAAACTCAGAAGAGAACATCGTGAAAATGTAAGAGAGAAACAAGAAGCTGCTGCTGCTGAAAAGCAAACGGACGTGATTCAGTTGACGGAGTTTGTCTCTGTATCGGATCTCGCTTCACTATTCGAAATATCTGTGACAGATGTGATTACGGCCTGTATGAACTTGGGTGTGATTGTATCTATTAACCAGAGATTAGATGCTGAAATCATCGAACTCGTCGCGGAAGAGTTTGAAAGAGAAATAGAATTTATAAGTGCTGAAGAGCAAATAGAGGAGGATGAAGAGATAGAAGACGATCCTGCAGATTTGGAAGATCGTGCACCGATAGTAACGGTGATGGGTCACGTAGATCATGGTAAGACTTCGCTCTTGGATTATATCCGAAGTGAGAACGTAGCCAGCGGAGAAGCAGGGGGTATCACCCAACATATTGGTGCTTATGAGGTGAAAACGAAAGATGGGCGAAAGGTTACTTTCCTAGATACACCGGGTCACGAAGCCTTTACTGCCATGAGAGCAAGAGGGGCCAAGGTAACAGATGTCGCAGTTATTATTATCGCAGCGGATGATGCCATCATGCCTCAGACGAAGGAAGCCATCAGTCACGCGCAGGCGGCTGGAGTACCTATGGTATTTGCCATAAACAAGATAGATAAAGACGGCGCTGATCCTGAAAGAATCAAAGGACAGTTGGCTGAGATGAATATACTAGTGGAAGATTGGGGTGGAAAGTTCCAGTCTCAAGATATATCTGCTAAAGCGGGTACCAATATCGACTTGCTGATCGAAAAGATATTATTAGAATCAGACTTACTAGAACTTAAAGCTAATCCTAATAGAAATTCTGTCGGTACCGTGATAGAAGCTTCGCTGGATAAGGGTAGAGGATATGTCACCAAGATGCTTGTACTGAATGGTACGCTAAACATTGGAGACTCTATCGTAGCCGGAGAATACTCTGGTAAGATTAAGGCCATGTATAACGAAACAGGTAAGAAGGTGAAATCCGCCGGCCCTGCTTCACCAGTATTGGTCCTAGGATTGAATGGTGCGCCTCAAGCGGGTGAGAAGTTTAAAGAGACAGATACCGATCAGGAAGCGCGCTCCATCGCGACGAAGCGTAACCAGATCGTAAGAGAACAAAATAACAGAGCGTCTAAGCGTATCAGTTTAGATGAAATCGGACGTCGTCTTGCGCTAGGTACATTTAAGGAATTGAACTTGATTGTGAAGGGTGATGTGGATGGATCTATCGAGGCCTTATCGGATGCCTTGATCAAGCAATCTATCGATACCGTTTCTGTAAATGTAATACACAAGGCCGTTGGTCAGATCATTGAGTCAGATGTACTCTTAGCTTCTGCCTCTGATGCCATCATCGTTGGTTTCCAAGTGAGGCCATCTCAAGGTGCGCGTCAGCTAGCAGAAAGAGAAGGCGTACAGATCAAGATGTACTCTATCATCTACGAGGCTATTGACGAGATACGTTCTGCTATCGAAGGTTTACTAGAACCGAAGGAGGAAGAGAAAATCGTTGGTCAGGTAAAAGTACAGGAGGTATACAAAATCTCCCGTGTGGGTACCATTGCAGGTTGCTTAGTTACGGAAGGTAAGATCCTACGTAACAACTATATCCGTCTGATTAGAGATGGTATCGTGATCTACCCAACTAAGGAAGGCGTCACAGGCCAGATTGCTTCTCTCAAGCGATATAAAGATGATATTAAAGAGGCGAAGAACAAGACGGAATGTGGATTGTCCATCAAAGGCTACAACGACATCAAAGTAGACGATGTGATAGAGGCGTACGAAGTAATCTCTGTGAAGCAGACTTTGGACTAATTATGAATTATGAGTGCCTGCCCATCATAGTTTTTGCGGAGTTGGGGTGAATTGTGAATTCATAGTTGAAAATATAGTAACGCATTGTTGATTGTAAGATCGGCGATGCGTTTTTTTATGTTGATAGGGTAAGTGTATTTGGACACCTGTCTATTAGTTTTGAAATTTAGAACCATTTTCGCCGTCATTTGTACTTGGACGTTTTCAGATCTTGTTTTTGACTTAGAGCCATCAATAGCTTAAGAGTAAACTTCATCTAGGGATATTCACAAGAAGCATAATATTTTGGTTTACCTAAATTTAATCCTAGAAATAAAATTTCGATTACACTGTTTTTTGGTATTTTACTCTTAAAACGAGGTAATTCTAGTTTGCAATTTGTCATGATTTTTAAATAAAAATCTCGGCAAATTGGATTGTTCTTACGTTTTACCTAGGGCTGAAACCCTGGGCTATTGTCTTTCGTGCCTCCAGCACTTTTCCTTCTTACTTCTGAACTAGCCTCATTTAGATATGAGCTAACTGCCCCAAACCCCTAATCCAACTCCACCCCCAA
>CAYWOZ010000142.1:0-8775 GCA_964458675.1 uncultured Saprospiraceae bacterium | reverse complement strand
TCGGGAACCCCTTTTTTTTAACAAAGAGTCCACTCCGAAAAGTCATAATAACCAAAAATGAATCTTTTGGCGATATTTACATTTTTCTCAACTAACTGATGCTAAGGCATCACCGAGTTTCTAAAAAGTGCAAATTTCATCCAAAATATCCTACTTTTGGAATATCCTTACTTCTCGCAGTGGACTCAATAACCAATTTGTAATCCGAACACAAAAGAGTTTTGAAATATGTTAAGCCGTAGAAACATTCGCATTAAGATTATGCAGTTGCTATACGCTAGTACTAATGATAAAGCGCTCAAAACCGCTGAGGTGCTCAAACTCTACGACGCTCAAATACAATGTTCCTATAGCCTATACCTCTTCAATTTGGCTACTACAGCCCAAGTCTCTGAATTTGCTAAAAAAGACAAGGAGAATCGAATTACGAAATTGCTTCCTACCGAAGCGGATGTTAACTTTTTACCCAAATTAGCCCTCAATGAGCTAACTTCATCTATTAGTAATAGTAAATCCTTCAAGTTAGAATTGACCTCAAATGAAATCGATTTAGATATCGAAGAAGGAACTATACGGTCAGTATATTCAGAATTTACTAAGACCGAAGAATACAAGACCTATCAAGACAATAAAGATTCGAAAACAGAGGATGATAAAGCTGTTTTACTAGCCTTATATAAGCATTGTCTCGGCAATGAATTGTTTGAAGATCTGGTAGATGATAGATTTAGCAATTGGGAAGATGACAAGTCGTTAGTAGTCGGTGCTGTAAAACGAACCATCAAAGGTCTACCTTTAGAGGAGAAAACGTATAAGCAGTTTAGACCAAATCATGAAACCACGAAAGAGTTTGGGTATACGCTCTTAGATTTAGTACTCAACAAGGATGAAGAACTCTTAGACATAATCAAACCCAATTTGAAGAATTGGGATGCTGAAAGAGTAGCTATCATTGATATGATATTGCTTAAAATGGCTATTGCAGAACTTACAAACTTCCCTTCCATCCCTACGAAGGTGACTTTAAACGAATATGTAGAAATAGCAAAGCTTTATTCTACAGATAAAAGCAAGGATTTTATCAATGGAATCTTAGACAAGTTGATGAAAAAATTAGATAGTGACGGGCTAATATCTAAACAAGGAAGAGGCCTCAAGGAGTAATCACCTCGAATCCAATATTTTAGACCCCCAAAAAGTATTCATCTGTAAGTATTGTCTTACTAATAGTATTTTTATAGTTTTGAGCCGCAGGGAGTTGATCTTTTCTTACCGTATGACACTGGTTCTACTCCATTAATTAAGAGTACAAATACAACAGCATAATGAGGAATAAGACGATTTTGACCATTTTGATAGCAGTAAGTTTATTAGCTAGTGGGTATGCTCAATCTAATGAGTACGGACTTTCCTACAAGGTCATATTTCCTAAAAATTTAGATGGAGGGCCAATAAGTACCTTATGGGAAACAGAAGATTTTTCCTTGGGTGCTCAATTAGGCTATAGAAAAGATTTCAATAAGTGGTTTACCTTAGAAGTACCTTTTCGCATAGGTAGCGTAGAAGTCTTAGAAGAGTCAACTGGTCGATACCGAGAACGCAATTTTTTTGGGCTTGATGGTTTGGCCATTGCAGGGATAGATCCGATTAATAATCCATTTGCTCCATATGCTTTTGTTGGGGTAGGCGCAGATTACCAAAATGCAGTAGAGGATTTCAATGTGTATATCCCTGCAGGTTTTGGAGTGAACATCAAAGTGTTAAGGGAATTTTTACTTAATGCTGAAGTGCAAAGAAGGACGAGTTTCGATAATCTCAATACACATTATCAAATATCAGCAGGTTTTATCATGAATTTCAATTTGCCAGATAAGGAAGAAAAACCAGTGGATCTTGAAATGCCTGAAGTAGATGCGGATGGAGATGGAGTGCCTGATTCTGAAGACGCCTGTCCTACCTTAGCAGGTCCTGCTATGTTTAAAGGTTGCCCAGATAGCGATAACGATGGTATAATTGATAGTAAGGATAAGTGTCCGGATGAGGCAGGTCCAATTGCTACCGATGGTTGCCCAGTGAAGAATCCTAATGGAAGTGGTATGGGAGACCTAGTTGATTCAGACGGAGATGGTATAAGTGATGACAATGATAACTGTCCAGATGAAGCAGGTTTAGAGCGATTTTTTGGTTGCCCTGATACAGACGGTGACGGCGTGAGTGATGATAAAGACGCTTGTCCAGCAATAGTTGGTTTGCCAAAGTTTAGTGGCTGTCCAGATACGGATGGAGATGGTATTACAGATGACTCTGATAACTGCCCTACAGTGCCTGGTAAATCTGAGTATAATGGTTGTCCTAATCCACCTAGTCCAGTAATAAATACAACTACTCCTTCTACGAGTACGACTACAGCGCCTCCGATAACTACCACCACAGTGACTACATTGGCAACAGCATCTCAAAAAGTAGAGTTCGAAACGAGTAGAGCTACCTTGAGAACGATATCTTATGAAGCACTTGACCAAGTGGTTTCCATTATGAATCAATATCCAAGCTATTATCTTGAAGTAGCAGGGCATACAGATAGCATTGGAAATTCGGCAGGCAATCAAAAGCTTTCTGAAAATAGAGCGAAGTCCTGTAAAGATTATTTAATAAGGAAAGGTATTAGCGCCAGTCGAATTACAACTATAGGCTTTGGCGAAAAGCAACCTATCGCAGATAATAGATATAGGGATGGTCGTAAAACAAATAGAAGAGTAGAATTTAGGCTAATACCAAGGTAGGCTAATATTGAGAAATAAGGGATTTGGCACCTATGGTGCTAAATGGAAAGTACCTAACTCTTTTGCTCCTTTTTGTTAGGACCAGCTGGTCTAAACTTCGGTAATTTTATAGTGAATAGAATTCCCAATTCTAGACCATTTTGTCTAGACCCAGGGATTTCCACATCTTCAACGCGTTCATATCTCCAGTTGGGTTCTGAAAAATCTAGTCTATAGCCGCCTGTTATACCTAAGCCAAATTTTGCTTTACTGTCTTTGCGTCCCAAATGGAACATGATATTTAATCTCCCATCTACCATCACTCTTAGGTTGCGAAGAGTTTCTACTTGAGCATCACTTGCTAAAAGGTTGGCAAAGCTTGGATTTGATGGGAAGTCACTAGTCAAGATCAGTCGTTGCTGACTAAGAATAAAATCAATGGATGGCGCAAGAGTGAATATCCTATTCTTTATTAGAGTATATTCATAACCAGTCAAAAAAGCTATGGACCTTAAATCGACTGACCTATTCGTGTTTACAGACATTGGGTTAGTTACATTCCTTTGGTCAGAATCGAAAAAAGTCAAGAGGATACCATTTCTTGAGCCAAATTTTGAATCAACATTTTTATAAGAGGCGCTTAGCACTGCAATGCTCAAGGATTCATTGGTGAAACTTGGATACTGATTTTCAGCCAAGACTTCATTGAATTCACCAAACTCGAAAAAGTTAACCGTTGTGTTTACTTGAAGCTGGCTATAACCAAATGTAAATGTGAAAAGGGTGCAAAATGTTATCAGTAGTGGTCTCATATGTCAAACTAGAATTAAGGTTAATCTAAGATGCAATCTATTTGTTTTTTGAGCAAAAAAAAGTCGCTGATTCTCATCAGCGACTTTTTTACTTGATTTTTATTCTATCAATATAAGGGCACCTCTATTAACCTCATTCAAGAAGTAATCTAAAATTTTCAATTTTTTATTCTATTTACCATCATGAACTACTACGTTGCTTATCAGTCGCTTAACTAAGGCTAAACTCCCCCGTCCGACTGGCGTCAGCCGGGCAGGCTGTCCGACAGGTCATCCAGGCGGGCCTCTTCGCGCCTTGTATTTCATGCGCTAAATGAAATTTACTTTCTTTCAGAGGTTAATAGAGGTACCCATAATATTATTTTTTCTTCTTTTTTAGCTCCGCTTGAAAAGCATTAAGCTTTGACCATTGGTCATTAGCAGCTAGTCTTGCTTGCTTTGCCCAGTCTTTTGGGTCATGCATTTGATATCTTGATCCGGCATCTTTTAATACACTTCTAAGGTCACCCACTTTTGCTTTACTTAATGCAGCAAAATCTTTGTACCCAGCTTTTTCAAGCAAGCTGCATATTTTTGGTCCAACTCCTTCAATAACGGTAAAGTCAATTTTGCTTGTACGCTTAATAGTCTTAAATTTTTTAGTAGATCCTGTAACAGTCTTTTCATTATTGCTATTTGAACCATTAGGCGCTTGTTTAGCTGTTTTTCTACTTGGAGTTTGTGTAGCCTTTTTAACTGTTGCAGTTACTGAAGGAGTGAACACAACAGAATTCTCTACTCCAAAAGGAGTAGGGGCATATTCGTCTGCTTTCCAATCATTGTCCCATGCTTCATTATCGATACAATACCTGAATTCATATCGCTGACCAGGCTCTAATTCTAGCTGTCCTATGAATTCATTTGCAGACTTACTTAGTTTGACGCCTTTGTTCCAGTTCCAATTATTGAAGTCACCTACAACTTTTATTTCTTTTGCACTTGGTGCAGCTTGTGCAGGAAAAGAGAAAGTAACTTTACACTTCTTCTTGCTTTTTGTTAATGTTTTAGAAATTGCCATATCTTATATTAATTATTAATTCAAAAATTTAAGGACCTATTCTTATGGTTTATAGGTCTATTCTATTGCTATTAGCGTTGATTTTCCTCTAAACACTTGCCCAATTAGGGTTAACGAATGTGATTTCAGATTGGTTTAGATAAACTGTTAATCTTCTGGATTTATTCGTTAATTTCTTCAATGGGTACTAAAAAAACCTTACAAGCCATTGACTTATAAGGTTTTTTGATTTTTAGTGATCCCGGCAAGATTCGAACTTGCAACCGCTTGATTCGTAGTCAAGTACTCTATCCAGTTGAGCTACGGGACCTCTATATTAGTATCAGCCAGCAAATTTACATCTTTTGGATAGATAAACCAAAAGGGGTCTGAATTAACCTCAGAAATAAAAAATCGAAAATTTTAGACTGCTTCTTGAATGGGGAATACAGCTGCTTATATGCTAAATGGCTTAGTAAAGCACGACTTTCTCCGTTAGGGATTCATTATTTGGAAGGCTCATACTCACTATATAAACACCTGTGCTCAGCATATTATTAGAAGGTAGTGTAACTAGATTGGGGCCAAAAAAAGATCTATTTACACTTCGTTCTATTACTAAAGCTCCTTTTTCGTCAAAAACTCTTATAAATATATTTCCTTCTACTTGTGCGGTATATTCTACTTGTATGTCTTCTCCAGAACGCATCACGGGATTCTTAATCACCTTTAGTGTATTCTCACTTCCCATAGGTGCTTCACTACAACTTACATCCAATGCTTTCATGCTACCAAATAAATTGAGTACCCCTGCTTCGGCTACAATGCCTTCTAGTGAGGGATTTCTATCAGCGCCTCCATAAACAATACTCCTCATACTAAGGGCCAAACTACTTGGATTACTAGTGGCCTGGTCAGCAAACATCTGACAGGGAGCACTATAGAGTAGAGCAATAGCACCACCTACTATAGGGGCGGATACACTAGTACCTGTGACAAAACTGTAATTATTATCAGGATTAGTAGTAATATTATCTACACCTGGAGCTCCTATATCAATAGATATAGCACCATACGCAGCTGGTGAAGTCTTTGAGTTAAATCGATCTGTATTGGTGACAGCTATCATATACTCTGATGTGCAAGTAGTAGGCATGTCCCCATCTACATCTACATCTACATCCAAATTATCAGTAGCACAAACATTAAGGACTCCATTTTCACCAAGTACGTCATATAGATTACACCAGATAGGATGATCATCCGAAAAGGCTCCTCTGATACCTAGTGAAATAGTTGAAGCTACAACATAGGCTCCTTCTTGTCCATCCGTTTCATTATATCTTTGCCTCGTTTCAGATATATATCTATAGGCTTCTATTATTTCTGCTTCAGAGTTGAGTCCACTTAAAAACATCAATTTTACATCCCAGGTCGTTCCACTGATGCCTAGATCATTGTCTCCTCTTGCTCCTGCAATACCTGCTACATTAGTTCCATGTATCATAGACCCAGAATTGGTGCCATGGCTATCATTGTTAAATCTAAAATTCCAACCAAAGTAATCATCAGCAAATCCATTGCTATCATTATCAATACCATCATCTGGAATCTCATCTTCATTGATCCAAAGATTTGGAGCTAGGTCTTCGTGTTCGATATCAAAACCATTATCCATAACGGCTAATACAATGTCTCTTCCATTGATATCTTTACCACCAGTGGTTATGTCCCAAGCGTCTTCCGCTTCTACGGTTTGTAGGTACCATTGCTCAGAGAAAAAGGGGTCATTCGGGGTAGTTGTTCTTGCTTCAACTAAATGATTACTTTGGGCATAGCTAATATCTCGATCTCTTCTTAATTCCTTCAAAACACTTTTCATGGAGTGTTTACTTTCGTCAAATCTTAAAAGGTATACTCCAATTTTATCAAAGAGTACTCTTTCCACTTGGTACTTCTGGTAATATTTGACTTGGATTAAACTTGCTGATTTATTGGCTGATTCTGCATCTCTAAATTGTACGATTACCTCTCCTTGTTTCATGTCTAATACTTGCCCATGAACAATGAGTGTTTGCCCGAAAAAGCAACAAAGTAGAAAGAAAAGTAATCTTTTAGTATGCATCAGTTAACAGTTTAATTCTTGTCGTAAATTAAAGAAATATGCAGGCGCCACACTTAATCGACTCCCGTACCAAGAAAACATAGTTCCATCTACTAATGTTGCCCTAGTTTGAGGTAATAATTGCTTAAAATATGCAATATGACTTCTTTTGAAAGGAAAGGGCTCCGAAGAAAGAAATATGTAATCTAATTCTGTTTCTATAAGTGTTTTTTCGTCGATTTCTGGATATCTAGAAAGGTGCTGAAATGCATTTTCAAATCCTGATTTTTCCAACATATCATTGATATATGTATCTCCACCAGCCACCATCAATGGAGATTTCCATATCATATACGCTATTCTTGGTTTTTGGTCTGATGGCGAAAATCCATTGAAAGCCTTAATTATATTATTAAATATCTCCTTACCTCTACTAGCAGTATCTGTAATTTCGCCAATAATTTGGATTTTTTCAACTGCATCATCAAAAGTTTTTATGTCTGATACATAGGTAGGGAACCTTGCAGACAATTGATTGATGCTGTTTTTGTCATTTTCTTCTTTATTGGCCAGTATTAGGTCTGGTTGCAATGCTGCAATCTTCTCTACATCTATGGTCTTGGTACCTCCAATCCTAGGTTTAGACCTAAATAATACATCTGGAAAAACACAAAATTTGGTGATACCGACGATCTGCTTTTCTAAACCTAAATCATAAAGCAACTCTGTCAATGAAGGAACTACAGAAATGATTCTCTTTGGGGGAAAGACTTTCATATGAACTTCTCTTTCTAAATCGTCTATTATCTTCATTCTGCAAGATAAGAGGAAGTAAACCTAAAAATGTAAAATGTAAAAGCAAAAGGGAAAATAGAAAAAGTGGAAGGGAGGCTCTAATTCTTTTTACATGCAGTAATTTTCGTGCTCACATTTAGTCTATTGCGACAAGGATAGGAAGTGCGCGACTGTAAGGAGTGGTCCAGACTTTTTCAGTCTGGACGGAAGCGAAGCGGACCACTGGATAGCCTGATGCCTCTGGCAGTCGCCCAAAAAATCAATAAAACTAAAGGAATAAATTTTTTTAATCCACAACTACTAATACTCTATCTTGATTGTATGCAAGTCTTGTGATTTTCTTCAAGCCGAACTTGCCCAAATCTGCTACAGCTGTCCACTCTTTAGTTCCCTTAGGATCAAAAGTATATATGGTGCTTTGCTTGGCCATGAGCAAATGTCCATTTGACATTACGGTAAAATCTTCGGAACCTTCAAGGGTCTCAATAACAATATTTGACTTCAGTGTTTCGATGTCTAGCTGTTTAATGTACCAGGTCTTTTCACTTAGTTTTTGAATATAAAGAAAATCCCCATCCATAGTTTCTCCCATACCTCTGCCGATGTTGGAGGTGACTTGCTGGATGCTCTCATCTCGCGTATCTCCTTTTACTAAACTATGCGGTTCACCCACAAGAAACATCATCACTTCGTGCTCATTCATCCAGTAGTAATAGCCAACATTTTTCACTTCAGGAAAGAGTGCTTTACCCTGAGTAGAGTGATTGGAAGGAAATTCCCATAAGCGTTGGGTCTTGCCATCTGACTCTACTCTTACACAGGTAAAATGGTTAGTGCCAGGCCGAAGTTGAGGACTATACTCTGCTTCTGGTGTCTTTATTACTTGGTACTTTTTTTTAGTAAATAAATCAAGCGAATAAATATCTGTAGTGGGATTCTGAGGCATCATACTGCTTAGAAAGAGCACTCTTGACTTTATGAAATGGGGTTGATTATTATATCCTTCTAGGTTGTAGCCAGTTAGCAATTTTGGATTAGAAAGGCTTAACTGATTGTTGATGTTCTTGAGCGTGAAGCTATACAAATTGTGTGGTTCTTGAGCCAATAATTCATTATTGCAACCACCAATTATAAACAAGCACACGGCGAGGATGTGAAGAATTCTCATAAGGTTTTTCATTTTGAGTGTTTATTATTATTCAATGTCAAAGAGTTAAAATTTGCATAGCATTAAACAAAGAACTTTAAACAAGTATGCAACATAAT
>CAYWOZ010000141.1:0-8867 GCA_964458675.1 uncultured Saprospiraceae bacterium | reverse complement strand
GATACGAGTTTCCGATAATGCAATGGAGCATTGGTATGGTTCAGCGTGTATTTGGGCAGAAAGTTCTTATTGTCAGGATCATGCTTTTTCTTTTTGCCGCGTTTGGAAGTATTGGATTTTATAAGTTTTTGCGCAGAATCAAGTTTGACGCCATTCCAGCCTTGGCCGGATTTTTATTCTATTTATTTTCTCCAGTTGTGTTTTATTATATGATCAATCCTTTACCAGATAATTTTGCTTTAGCAGCAAGTATGTGGTATTTGTATTTCATTGTTTCTTATTATGACAATAAGAAGAAAAGTCATTTATTCTGGGCAAGTATTTTTTTACTGCTTGCCACTTGGGCAAAACTTCCTTTTCTAATGTTATCAATAGTAAGTATTTTCTTGTTCTTTAGAAATATTATCTCTGACAAAACTAATATCTCATCTGAGATAAAAACTGCCCTGATTCAGTTAGGAATACTAATGCCAGCTTTAGTGTGGTACTACTACGTCATGCCAGGTTGGAAGGGCAATGGTATTCTAACTGGTGTCTTTGGTATGAAACCAGATTGGGCTGAAAATTTTGCTATAATGCGTTATCACATGCATACCATGTTCCCTCGGATATTGTTATATGCATCAGTTTGGATTCCTTTTTTTGTTGGCCTCTTTTTTAGTATTAAACGATTAAAGAATTATAGATGGGTATGGTGGATGCTTGGTATGTGCTTCACCTATTTGTTACTTCAGTTCAGTGTCATTGAGTATGCTCACGATTACTATTTGATGCCATTTTTAGCAGGACTTTACATCATCGTGGCGATAGGGGTAGAGAAGTTAATTTCACTAAAGTCAAAACTTGGAAATGTACTTGTTCTACTTTGCTTGATTTCTGCCCCTTTTGTTTCTTACTATGTTTCCATTGACAAATGGTATAGTGTATGGTACAATAAAGATTTATATAAATATCGTACAGCATTAATAAATGCTGTCCCTAACACCGAACGCTGCATCATGCTAAATGATCTAAGTAAATATGTTTTTCCATATCAAGTAAATAAGAGGGGATATATATACAATGATAGTAACTTACCTTCTAATATAGTTGAAGACCTTATTGTAAGACAGGATATTCATTATCTATACTCCGACTCTAGAAAATTTGAGGAACGAAAAGATATACAGCCCTATCTTGATTCATTAATTTTAGAAGCTGGATCTATTAAGGTCTATCAAATTTCTGTTTCCAATAATTAAATCCCCATTTACCCTTTTTTGAGCTAGGGGTAGAAGCGATTTGAGTCGCAGCAGAATGCTAATGAAGGAATGCTGGACGACGGATAAGACGACAGACGAATACTAGTAGAGCATATCCTGAATAGCTTTATGCAAGATGAAAACAAGCGGATGGCACGGTTCCATCATGAGTGGGGCATAGCTATGGACGTTAGCACTCATGATGGAAAGCTCCCAAACAAAAAGCTTATTTCTTCAGTACTTTCTCCACCTGCATTTTTTCTCCATCCGAAATTTGCAAAGTATAATTTCCACTTGCCAAGCTACTTAAATCTAATCTGTCCTGGTCCGTGTTTGCATCGCGAGAAATCAGCAATTGACCATTAATATTATAGAGATTCAAACTTACATCTCTAAGAGAAGTAGTATTGGCTTGATCAAATTCAATAGTAAGAAAATCGACTACCGGATTAGGAAATACATCAGCAAAATTATGTAAAGGGAGACTAGTTGGAATCACACTTACAGATTCTTGCTGGAAAGTGAAATCCCAAATACCGCGACCATAAGTACCGAATCGAACTAGATCAAGTGACTCGATATATTCCACGCTCCAATACGTATGCGCGGGTGTATTACCTTGGGACAAATCTTCCCAAGCACCAGTCTCAGCTAGATACACATAGGGGCCTGCTTCCGTCGCAGCATAGAACTGTGTCTCGTCTGCGTTGGCGGCGATTTCAAATACTAAAGTAGATGGTAACCCTTGAGAAAATAGCGTAAAGTTCTGGCCATAATCATCTGAATAAAATACACCATCACCATTATACCCACTTCCCGCAATCCATACTTCATTCTCATTAATAGTAGATGCATAAATGGATGCCCCATATAGGAAATGGCCATTATTGACAATATTAAAACTAATGTCAAATGTCTGTCCGCCATCCCGTGAAGTGAAAAAGGAACCATTAGTAGTAGCCGTGTAAATTATATTAGGATCGATTGTAGAAACTTCAATAGCACTAAGCACACCGCCACCAGACTCCGCATAAAAGTCAAAAGGCATCTGCTCAGCATTGACTCCAGCAAAATATTCTAGCTTGATAAGGTGAGAGCCAGCTTCTCCAGAGATGTTTCCACCAGCCATTAATATTTCATTACGAGTAGTGCCAGGTATTTCTGCCATCGCAGGAAGCCAAGTGGATTCGTTCTCTGAAACTACTTCATAGGAATCAGTTAAAAATCCATTTTGGGGATCTCTATAGTAATGTACCGTGCCACCTGGAAACACCATCCACATCCCTTCTCCACTTCTTGAAAAAGTGATATGCCCATAGTCACCAGAAATGACTTGGTCGAAATCTATGTGACTAGTACTTGTCATATTGCTAGCACGTTGAAATCCTTGATCCTGTGAACCAGCATAACAAAAGTTTGGATCATTAGGGTCCGTGCGCACATCATAATACTGCGCAACATTCAATCCCTCCAAACTTATATTTTGAGTCGTCTCAAGGTAGTCCCTCGAAATAGACAAACCTCCATGATTTCCAATAAGCACAAAAGGATTTCCATTTACATCTTCAAATTCATTGTAAGACATTATATCTGCATGGATATAGTTCACTACATCGTCATAGTATTCCCACCATCTATTAACTGTTGTGAAAAAATTCTCCCTTAATCTATGTGCTTCTACTTCACCGTAAAAAACTTGACTTGAATTAGACGGAGTTACATAGAATCCAACCTCCCAAGGATTGTTACTAAAGGTGCCCATACGTTCCCAAGTAAGCCCTGCATCTGATGACTTCATTAATTCGTCTTCGTCTTGAACGGCATACAATACAGAGTCTTGATTCAGATAGTTTCCTATGAGAATTATTCTGTCGTCGATATCATTGAGAGTGACATCCGTTTCTTGTGCGGCTTCAAGAACATTAGTTTCGCTATTCAGCTTTTGGATTAGCAACTTTCTAGTAAAGTTAGTTCTACCTATAAGCAATTCATTGCTGTGATGAGGTTTACAAAAAGCTAAATTGTCAAAGTCACGAATCGCTAGATCAGCAAGCTCTTGATAGCTTTCGCCTAAGTCATCACTATAGAATAGTTTTATATCACTCAAAAAGTCATCCTTTGCTAAACAGTATATTCTGAGACTGCCATCATTCATAACAACCGTTTCAAAATTGGCAGTGCGACTCCAAAAGTCACCAGAGCTAGTGATGCCAGATGCAGCTGCCCAGCTTTGTCCCATGTCATCACTGAAATGCGGAATCTGTGCGATAGTAACAATCATTCGCTTTTGATTATTAGGTAAGTCAACAAATTCCAATGTCCTATTATCGAAGACGAAGGATTCGTTTATCACTTCCCAATTATCACCGTCCAATTGTCCTCTCCAAAGTGTCCCACCTGCAGAGATGGTATAGATCTTATCCGTTTCTTGAAGATAGTTTACTGCGATTACTGACCCCGCTTGGTTATTGCTACCTCTTTCCTCCCATGTACCCGTGTACAAAGAATCACCGAGCACTACCATATTACTGCTTCTATTGAGAGTCTGACTTTTCAGTTTATTAAAAGCGTTTTGCCTTTCTATCTCTCTCCAGTTTTGATTAGGGGCAGTTCGGTGCATAGACTCAATCCATAATTCTCGCTTGAGCGCGTTTCCTTCATCTTCTTCATTTCCGAAATTGACAATCGTGTCCGTCGGCTGAGGATGAGAGATAGGTTGACTAATACAAGAATATAGTAGTACGCCTGTAATTACAAATACACTGAAATAGTAAATTAAATTTTTCATAGTTTTTCTTTAAAATCGTCCCACTTTTTTTCTTTGGGATCATGAAGCTTACCTATACTTTTCGCAACAAGCATAGAAACTGTTGCATCGCCAGTAACATTTACCGTAGTTCTGCACATATCTAGTGGTCGATCTACAGCAAATATTAAAGATAAACCAGCTTCCGGAACACCTACAGCACCGAGTACAATGACGAGCATCACCATACCTGCACTAGGCACGGCAGCAGAGCCAATGGAAGCTAAAGTTGCAGTAGCCACTATAGTGAGCTGATCCATAATAGTTAAATCTATATTGAAGGCCTGAGCAATAAAAACAGCGGCAACGCCTTGATACAAACTCGTTCCATCCATGTTAACCGTAGCACCAATCGGCAGTACAAAACTAGAAACCTCTTCATCTACGCCTAAGTGTTCCGTCACACGTTCCATGGTTACCGGTAAAGTAGCAGCACTTGAGCTGGTAGAAAAAGCTAATAATTGCGCTGGAGAAATCCCTGCAAAGAAGGATTTATATGAGCGGCCTGTGAACAAGCGAACCAATAATGGATAGAGCACAAATACCATTAGCCCCAGTCCAATCAATACGGTCATAGAATATTTCAACAATGCGGTAATCAACTCGCTACTTGGAGCTTGTACTATCAGATCTGCCATCAACGCAAATACCCCATATGGGGCAGCTAACATAACAAGATCTATCATTTTTAAGATGACTTCATTAAGCCCATCAAAAAACTGTTTTACTGGTGCAGATTTTTCTGGAGCGATTAAGATCAAACCAATCCCGAAGAATATAACAAAGAAGATTACTTGTAGCATATTGCCATTATCCGCCATCGCGCTAAATATATTAGACGGAACAAGGTCAACCAAAGCTTGCAATGGGCCTTCGTCTTTTTGATCCATGGCCATGTCAATTTTCCCCTGCGCCTTTCCTTGAAATTCATCTAGAAGTCCTATTCTAGTCTCTTCAGATATACTATTTCCAGGCGAGATTATATTCACCAAGACCAGCCCAAGAATCACAGCGAAAAGCGTAGTCATCACATAGATACCAACTGTGCGACCACCCATCTTGCTCAACTTACTGATATCTTTAAGATCCGACACTCCTTTGATGAGGGAAACAATAATTAAAGGAACAGCAATTAGCTTCAGTAAATTGATGAATATGGTTCCGAAAGGTTTAATATAATCACTTACAAATCCTTGCCACCCCATACTACTGGCTACCCATCCAAACATCACACCCAAAGCCATTCCAAGGAGTATTTTCCAATGCAAAGCTATTTTTTTCATTTGTTTTCAGATTCTATTCGATAAAAGTACAATTTTCTAACCTTTTTGCAGTCTTATTTAGTTTCTTATTTGGGCACGTCTCCAAGCGATGCTCGTGGTGAAAAAACCACGACATAGCCTGGAGTCGGGCTCCTCCAGGCTATGTGTTCACTTCGGTGCTACACTCCGTTTCGCACTGGCCGCTATTGCGTCCACCTTCCATATCCCTCGTGCAACAAGTCTCGATAAAGTTTAAAAATAAGTAAAAAATGATGACATTTCGTCACATAAGCGATACATTAGTCCAATACCAAGTGAGCTTTCAACTTTGCTAACAATAGGATGTTCTTGGACAAACGAACAAAAAATAACCAGTAAATTGTTCTGGGAGACTTATTTAAAATTTAAACTCATTAAAATGTTTACAAACTCAATTAATTCTATTCAAAAATTAGCGCTCATTTTATCATGCTGCTTATTTGTAATGACATCAGTCGATGCACAAAAAATTGATGCAAAATCTCGTATGCTTTATGATGCTCTGGAAAGAGTAAATGGAGGGTATAAAAAATTAGCAAAAAAGAAGGATGTACAATTTATGTACTACTATGATGACAAAGCAAAAGGAATGGATATTTCTATGGAAAAACATATATTCGATGGAGAGCATTCATGGGCTGAATACAAACAACATCCAGTAAATGTATTACCAGATATGAAAGGAACGGCTGTTCAAAGCCTAGTAAACAATAAGCCAGCCATTACTTTGGATGGCAAGAAGATTATGGATGAAGCCGCTATGGGTGGAACTGTCTTCTTAAGAAAAGTAAATCTGTACTGGTTTGCTATGATGTATAAGTTGACTGATCCAGGTACTATTAGTGAAAGCCAAGGCCAGAAAGAATATAAAGGAAAGACTTACGATACGGTGCGTTTGACCTACGCAACGGGTGCAACGGGAAAACCAGCAGATGACGAATACATCTTGTACTTCAATCCAGAAACGCACTTAGTAGATATGTTTTACTTTTCATTAACTGCTTTTGGTATCAATGACCCCATTTTGAGAATGGAGTGCGACTACACCACTGTAGATGGTATCTTATTAGCTACCGAAAGAAGAGCGTATGCGCCAAACGAAAAGGGTGAATATGGCCAAATTGGAGCGTATTCCACAAAAGATGTGAAGTTCAAAAACAAATTTGAGAAGGAAGATTTCATGTTGAAATAAAGGATAAAATCCTCTAAGTCATAGAAGACAAAGTTTAGTTTTCCCTTTAAGGATACCTCAAAGAGGTGTGCGTATCAAAATGCACACCTTTTTTTTGTGTATGCAGCTAATTATTCTATCTTAAAGCAAAACTTTAGAGCTTGATATGCATTCTATTTATTTTTAATAGGACTTCTGATATTGCTGACAGTATTACTGTCAAAAACACTAAGTTTTAATGTTTATTGTTTTATGTTTGCATAATTACATTTCTTGACTCTGAGAATAAATAATCTAAAAACAAAATAAGAACCAAAATGAATAAGATTTTTGATTTTGATTTTTCACATTTTAAGGGAGATTTGTTTGGTGGTATTACTGCAGGTATTGTGGCTTTACCCTTGGCACTTGCCTTTGGAGTAAGTTCTGGACTAGGGCCTAGTGCAGGATTGTATGGTGCGATATTTATCAGTTTCTTCGCTGCTCTCTTTGGAGGAACGAATACCCAGATATCAGGACCCACAGCTCCAATGACCGCTTTAAGTATGGTTGTTATTGGTGGTATCATTACGACCTTCGATGGTGATGTGCAAAAAGCATTACCCACTATACTTATTGTCTTTTTGTTATCTGGTTTATTCCAAATAGTCTTAGGTGTCATTGGCTTAGGAAAGTATATAAAATACATTCCATATCCTGTGGTTTCAGGTTTTATGACGGCCATTGGGGTTATCATATTATTAACTCAGATTTTACCAGCCGTAGGTTATTATCCTAAGGAAGATGCAACTTATGTAAATCAATTTAAACCTCAAGCGGAAGAAATAATTCTCGAAAATATACTCAAGGAAGAGGCAGGAGAAGGAATTCTTGTATTAGAAAACTTTAAAGAAACCATTAAAAGAGCGGGTACTATTACTGATGCTGATATCTATAAAGAATCTCAGACCTTAGCCGGAAAGGAGTCTTCTGGAGTATTAGGGGCTCTAAAAATCATGCCCACTGCTTTCAAAAATATAGATTGGCTTGAAGCCATGTTAGCCTTGTTTACCATCATTATTATATTCGGGTTTAAGAGAATTACTACCGCAGTCCCCAGTACCCTAGTTGCCTTAGTGGTGATGTCCGGAATAGCCATAGGTATGGGGCTCGATTATCAAAAAATAGAAGAAATACCATATGGTTTCCCAACTGCTAATTTGCAAATTTTCACTGGATTTGACATCGGCGCATTGGCCCCATATATAGTCACCGCTTTTCTATTATCCTTGCTAGGCGCTATTGATTCGCTTTTGACATCGGTTGTGGCAGATAACATGACCAAGACACAGCACAATCCAAATAAAGAATTAGTAGGGCAGGGAATAGGTAATTCTATTGCGGCTATATTTGGTGGTATACCTGGAGCGGGAGCAACAATACGTACAGTAGTAAACATCAATGCAGGTGGTAAAACCAGATTATCTGGAATGATTGCAGGGGTACTACTTTTAGTAATCATGTTAGCCTTCTCTGGAATTGCTTCTTTGATTCCTGCGGCTGTATTAGCAGGTATTTTGATTACAGTTGGTATAAATGTAATGGACTACAAAGGACTTAAAGCGATTCCATATATGCCTAGACCAGAAGTATTTGTGATGCTTACCGTACTTATTCTTTCTTCAGTTTGGAATTTGGTATACGCAGTTGGATTAGGACTTGTAATGGCGTCTCTAATGTTCATGAAGAAGATAGGAGACTTGACTGCAGAAAAATCAAAAATTTCCACATTAATAGATGAACCGACTTGGGCAGACGAAACTGACTTTCCAGAAAACCTTAGAGAAGAAGTATTCATTAAGCACCTAGAAGGACCATTGTTTTTTGGGTCTACGAGCGACTTTACTAATATGGCTAATCAAATTCCAGAAACAGCCTCGGTAGTCATCATACGTATGAGCAAGGTCCCATATATGGATCAGACAGGGCTATATGCCATGGAAGACATGGCAGTAAACTTGGAAACGAATGGAATAGCAGTTCTTTTCACCGGATTAGTAAAACAACCAAGATATATGATGGAACGCATTGACATTATTCCTGACTTAGTATCTGAAGAACATATCTTTGATGATATAGGCACTTGTATTAATTGGCTACATGCCAACGTAGAAGACAAGTTTGACAGAAACAAAAAACCAATAAAGTCTGATTAATAAGACTTGGTTTTAACATGCATAATTAAAAAAAAGAGAGAAGCAAAGCTTCTCTCTTTTTTGTTTTAAGGTATACAATAAATAAAGGGCACCTCTATTAACCTCTGAAAGAATGTAAATATCATTTAGCGCATGAACTATAAGGCGCGCAGA
>CAYWOZ010000140.1:0-8908 GCA_964458675.1 uncultured Saprospiraceae bacterium | reverse complement strand
TCTGTTATCTTTCTATTCTCTATCTCTCCTTATTGTCAATGAACTTTTTATATAATATAATGTGACCATTGCCACATACTATATGTCGTCTTATTTTCTAAGCGAGTGCAAAGATAGTATATCTTTACACTTTGTGCAACTAAAACTGGAATAAAAAGTTACAGAATTTTTGACCGTTTTCGCCTAAATTACCAATACAAATAGATTACTTTTGGCACATTAAGAACACCAAATTCCTTATACAATATTTTAGCTATGAAAATCCACAATTTTAGTGCAGGACCAGCCATATTACCAGCAGAAGTTATAGAGCAAACAGCTAAAGCAGTTGCTAATTATAATGGCGGTGGTTTATCCTTGATGGAGATGTCTCATCGCGGTCCGGAAATCGTAGAAATAATGAAGAATGCCGTCAGACTTGTCAAAGAGCTGCTTAGTGTACCAGACGGCTATGAAGTGTTGTTTTTGACTGGTGGAGCTAGTACACAATTTTTCATGACCGCCATCAACTTGTTAGATGAGGACAAGAAGTTTGGCTTGGTTGACACAGGGACATGGTCGACCAAAGCATATAAGGAAATTACTAAGTTTGGACCATGTGAAATACTCGCCGCCTCTGCAGACAAAAACTACTCTTATATCCCTAAAGGGTATAATATTCCATTAGACATAGATTACCTGCACCTTACTTCTAACAACACTATTTGTGGCACACAAATGCATTCATGGCCAGAGACCAAGGTGCCTTATATATGTGATATGTCTTCAGATATATTTAGTCGCCCTATAGATATCAGCAAATATGCTCTTATCTACGCAGGTGCCCAAAAAAACATGGGACCAGCAGGTACCACAATGGTCATCGTCAAAAATGATATCCTTGGAAAGGTGAATCGTGAAATCCCTACTATGCTGGATTATCAGACGCACATCAAAAAGGAATCTGCTTTCAACACACCTCCAGTGTTACCTATATATGTATGTATGCTTACCTTAGAGTGGGTCAAAAAAATGGGCGGTGTAGCTTCTATGCAGGAAAGAAATGCTGAGAAAGCAATGCTGTTGTATAATGAGATAGATAGAAACAGCTTGTTCAAAGGAACAACTGCTCTTGAAGATAGATCACACATGAATGTCACCTTTGTGATGCACGACGAGGCACACAATGAAGCATTCTTGAAGTTGTGTACAAAACGCAACTGTTCAGGACTGAAAGGTCATCGTTCTGTAGGCGGATTTAGAGCCTCTATATATAATGCCATGGATATCGCATCTATCCAAGTCTTAGTAGATGCAATGAAAGATTTTGAAACTCAAAATGCATAAATAAATATTTTGGCTCGTACCAAGCGTGTTGTAAGTAAGACTGTTCAAAACCTTACCCATACGGTGGATGGTATCGCCTTGCCTGTAAAGTATTACAGAGAACTAGGTCGCGGCTCTATGCGTATCTCTTTTGGCAAAAACGCTATACTCTATCGTGTCCCTCTCGAACTCACGCAAGTACCAGGCAAAGAAGATGAAATGTGGGAGTGGTTTAATAAAACTATTGCCAAGCAGATCCGAAAAGCCCCTTCACTGCTCCATAAGTATCAATCCAAATCTTATATGCATGGCGATGAGTATATTGTAGGGGAACGCCACTACCAATTGCACATTACGGAGCAAGGCAATCGCAAAAGCCTGCGAGGTCAGATTGTAGGCGACATTATTCATATCGAATTACCAACCGGGCTAGATATTGATTCACGCAACAAGACCATCAAAACATTATTGTCTCGGGTCATCGCTAAGGATTTTTACCCGCACATCCTACGTCGGGTCAATGAACTCAACGCGCAATTCTTTCATCTAACTAATATCAATAAAGTATCTCTCAAATATAACACCTCCAATTGGGGTAGTTGCTCTACTAGTGGCAACATCAATCTTTCTACGCGGCTCTTTTTCGCACCTGATGCCGTCATCGATTATGTCATCATCCATGAGCTTGCCCATTTTTTTGAGCACAATCATTCTCATCGTTTTTGGGCCAAAGTCGCAGAGGCGATGCCAGATTATGAGGTGTATGAGGATTGGTTGACAGAGCATGGGTCGGAGTGTGATTTTTGATAGAGACGCATCGCAATGTGTCTTTACCATCATGGATAGCACAGGGAGACGGATAGCAATCCGTCTTTACACTGGTATGGGGGAGATACAGTAGGCACGGATATAGACGCTTTGGGGCTATCACGGTTCCGGGAAAACGGAACGTGACCGCGTCATCCGCTATTATAGGATATGGGCCTGCGCACAAAAGAGAAGCGATGAATCGACGTCTCTACGGACGCCCAACGCGCATATCCTATATCGCTACTACCGCTTATCCCTACGCGCTCCGCTTGTCGTGCTACGTGCCTTCGGCACTTCGCGATTCATTGTCATTGTACCATCTCTTGGCTTATAAATATCTGTTTTCGTTCATATTCTCTTATCAACCACCAATACCATATGATGCTGATTACATATAGAACTACGGTAATCAAAAAGATAGATACATAGCGAAATTCCATTCTTCGTAATAAGGCAAAAATAGTGGTGGAAAAAAGCCAGGAACCATTCCAGATGGAGGCATTGAGTGCAGCTATGATTTCTTGATTGCGCTTACCTACATAATATACAACTACCTCTGAGGCCATAGGGCTGGCACAATTCATTAAGGGTTGTCTGATAAGGTAAAAGAATATGGCAATACCCAGTGCATATTCCCAGTCCGCAAAATATTCTGTGATAGACATAATGAATAAGGAAATGACTGCTGCTGTTTGGAATAATGTCACTGCCACTTGGTAACCAAATCGTCTACGAATGAAAGGGATAAACAGCATCACACAAGCAACCATAAGATAAGTCATAGATCCCATCAAAGAAAAATTGGTAGATTCTATTCCATGAATATTCAAAAAGAATAGATTAATCACAGGTATGGAAAAACCTGCCCCGACAGCCATCAAGATAGTAGGGATAATAGCTTTGAAAATGAGTCCCCAATCGTAATCATAAATGATCCGATTCAATGGAATTTTTTCAGAGATGTTTTCTTTAATATCAATCTTAGATACAAAGTATATCGCGATTACGGATAGCACTCCAATAGTCATGAGGTAGTTATGCTCATCGACGATGTTGGGGAATTGATTGCTGAGTATAAAGTAAATTATTCCTTCAACAAATATCATGGAGCTAAAGGACAGAAAGGATAAGGAGAAGGCTTCTGAGTGCAATTCTTTTTTTGTGTTCAATAATATAAATGGCTGCACACAAGTTTGCATACAAGCATATGCTACTCCCCACAGGATGGCGCTTCCATACATGAGTGTATACCAACCCACGCTAATAGCATAAATCAGAGATACTGATGCGATAGGCATTAATATGACGGCAGCTCTAAAGAATGGCTTCACGGAACGCCCTTTGATGTAAAGCCCTATTGGAAAGGCCAATACCATCACCGCTGCAAATCGATATGCCCATATCTTTACTGTCTCATAATCTTTGAATCCTTGCTTGACCATGTAATAGTTCAGTAATAGAAACATCGATACATGCACACCTTGTAGTGTGAACTGCGCAGCGAACATATACTTGGTCGCCGAATTCAATTGAGCATAACGAGAAAGGATATTCCTTAAAGATGAGAGCACTAAATTGGTTTGATTTTAAATACGCCGTATAATAGTTAAAGTTATTGACATTAGACTTTGACTAATTGATGTGAAGCGAAAAAATACAGTGTATCTTTTATAGGAGGCTTGCCAGACAAATTTTCTTGGCTGGGAACCGAGGCAAACCTGCCGAGGCTAGAACAAGTTAAATAAAACTCCTATTAACACAATTTAGAATCCCGGACTAGCGATGTGCAGCAGTGCCGACGTAGGAGGCAGTCCCCAAGGACCGAGCTGACTAGCGAGCTGCGAAACGTAGCGCCACTAGTCCACTTCCTCTGCCCTTAAGGCAGAAGAAGTGGACTAGTGGAGGCCCCCATCCTTCACTATCGTTACGTCTGGCAGGCAAAAAATAATTACCTTAAAGGCTAAAAAAAGAGATTAGGTTATGAATTTATCAAAACAAATCGCAGCACATATTCGGACTTTGTACTTAGGGAAGAACTGGACGGCGTCTTCTTTTCAAGACCAGCTAAAGGAGGTGAATTGGGAGATGGCTACACGAAAAGTGGGAGACTTGAATACAATCGCTACATTGGTGTATCATACGCAATACTATATCCGGGTGCAAATGCCAGTGCTGAATGGGGAGGCGCTTGTCGCTTCTGACAAGGAAAGTTTTGAGCATGACGAAATTACGAATGAAGAGGAATGGCAGGCATTGTTGACTCAAGTTTGGAAGGAGGTGGAAGCTTATGCCGCAAAAATAGAGGTACTTCCTGTAGATATTTGGGAGAAAGATTTTGCGGGTGAAAAGTACGGGTCGTATTATCGGAATATTCAGGGGGTGATAGAGCATAGTCATTATCATTTGGGACAGATTGTTTTGCTGCGCAAAATGATGAATGGACTGACTTGATTGAGACGCGATGAATCGCGTCTATACAAGATCGCGTCTGTACGCATAGGCGCCGAGGCGCATGCGCTGAATAGAAAAAGGCTTCCTGCGATGATGCAAGAAGCCTTTTGTATTTTGAGAAGTGAGTGTGGAATTATTCCGTGATCACTTCGAAGTCTAAGTCTGTAACCACCTCTGCGTGCAAGCTAAGTGTTGCTTTGTAGTCTCCAAGATTCTTAACCTCTTCTTTGAGTTCAATCTTCTTACGAGAGATTTCCATATCAAACTGATCCTTAATCGCTTGAGAGATTTGGATGCTAGTAACAGAACCGAAAATTTTTCCGCTTGTACCTGCTTTTGCCACAATCTTAAGCTTCTTGCCTTCAAGATCTTTAGCCATCTGCTGGAATGTACCTACCATCTTATTCTCCTTGGCAGTCTGTCTTCTGCGCAAATCTTCCAATCTACGCAAGTTCGTATCGTTAGCGATTAATGCCAAGCCCTGAGGAATAAGAAAGTTTCTACCGTAGCCGTTCTTGACAGTAACTACATCGTACTGCTCGCCTACTTTTTCTAAATTTTTTAATAATATAATATCCATGATTAATTCTGAATTTTGAGAGCGAGAAAATTATTTAAGTAAATCTGTAACGTATGGTAAGTACGCTAGGTGTCTAGCACGCTTTACCGCGACAGCTACTTTTCTTTGGTACTTCAGTGAGTTACCCGTAATTCTTCTTGGAAGAATTTTTCCCTGCTCATTGATAAATTGGATAAGGAAGTCAGCGTCTTTGTAATCAATGTGCTTGATTCCAAATTTTCTGAATCTACAGTATTTCTTTTTCTTTTGACCAATCTTAGGATTGCTTAAGAATTTTATATCATCTCTTGATGCCATTGTCTTTTAATTTTTTTGATTTACGAAATTTACTCTTCTTCAGAAGTTGTAGTGGTAGTGGCTGCCTTTACAGCAACTTTTTCTGCTACTACACTTTCTACCTTAGGTTTTGGAGTCGATCTTTTAGCTACTGGAGCTGATGACTTTCCTTTTGACCCTTCTGGTCCAACATACTTTGTCTTAGCTGCTTTTGCTTTGGCGTCTGCTGCTTTCGCTCTTTCGATAGTACGTTTTGCTTGTCCGATCTTACCAGCACGCTTATCCTCATTATACTGGATAGCATACTTGTCTAAGTGAATCACTAAAAATCTCATGATACGCTCATCTCTACGTAGTGCCAATTCTAACTTAGCATTTAGCTCTTGAGAATCTGTGCTGTACTCCACACAATAGTAAATCCCTGAAGATCTCTTATTAATCGTGTAGGCCAACTGCTTAAGCCCCATCTCGTCAGTATGAACGATTTTGGCACCGTCATCAGTGATAAGGTCTTGGTAGATAGAAGCGGTTGATTTGATTTCATCAGTAGACAAGACTGGGTCTACGATGAATGTTACTTCGTAATGTCTCATTGAATAGATTTAGGTGCTTGCAGTAAAGAACTCTTTGGAGTTCAAATTTTCCCCGAGACTAGTGGAAAAAACTATGGTCTAAGGCAAACACGGTTAAATAATATGTACACTCTTGGCAATATTGTATCCAAAAGCGGATGCAAAGATACATATTATGTCATAAAAAGAAAGGCCTGCCTCTAAAATAGCCTTCTTAAGTTGGTTTTTGCTAACTTTATCCTTCAATTCCTTAATTATTATTCGCTCTTAATGGACCTCAAGTCTGAAATAAATCTTCAAAAGCTACCCAAACACATCGCTGTGATTATGGATGGCAATGGTAGATGGGCAAAACAGCAAGGAAAACCTAGGGTTTTTGGGCATAAAAACGGGGTACAATCCGTGCGAGATATTACAGAGGCCTGTGCTGAATTAGGGGTTGAATACCTGACTTTATATGCTTTTTCCACCGAAAACTGGTCACGGCCAGCTTTCGAGGTAAATGCACTAATGACCTTATTAGTAGAAACAGTTCGTAAGGAGGTAAAGACCCTAATGGACAATGATATTCGTCTAGAAGCGATTGGCGATATCGAAAAGCTCCCCACCAAGACACAAAAGGCATTAAAAGAGGGGATGCATACAACCAAAGGCAATAAAAGGATGACCTTAGTGTTAGCACTTAACTATAGTGCTAGATGGGAAATACGGAACGCCGTACAGGAGTTATCTAGTAAAGTGGGACGAAACGAATTGAAATCAGAGGACATCACAGATGAGATGATAAGTGACCATCTCGCGACCAAATCTATACCTGATCCCGAATTATTGATCCGAACTAGTGGCGAATGTCGCATAAGTAACTTTCTGCTTTGGCAAATTGCGTATGCAGAGTTGTACTTTACAGATATTTTCTGGCCTGAGTTTAGAAAGGAAAATCTATACGAAGCCATTCTGAATTTTCAGAGCCGTGAGCGAAGATTTGGGAAGACTAGTGAACAGATTGTAGTTGAGTAAAATGAGGAACCTTACGAGTAGCAGTCGAAATTAAAAACTTGAAATTAAAATTGATGAAAAATATTAACAGTCGTTTATTAATACTTTGCCTGAGCTTCTTGATGGCTTTCCCAGCTATTGGACAGGTGACTGAGCAGGTACTGGACTACTCCGAACCTAAGGATTATGAAATAGGTGGTGTTAAAGTAACGGGTGCAGAATTTAGTGATGAGAACGCCTTAATTAATATTGCGGGATTCAAGGTGGGCGACAAGATAAAGGTACCTGGAAGTGCTGTTCCTAGAGCTATGAAGTCTCTATGGAGATTGAGACTTTTCACTGATGTGCAGATATTCAAAGAGAAAACGATAGGGGATATCATCTTTTTAGAGATAGCTGTTGTAGAACGGCCTCAGCTTTCTAGACACTCTTTCAAGGGAGTTAAGAAAACTTACCATGAAGACCTAAACGATGTCGTAAATACATTTATGCTCAAAGGTGCTATCGTCACTCAAAGTAACAAGACGAACGCATCCGTAGGAATACAAAAGTTCTTTTATGAAAAAGGTTTCTTAGATACTAAAGTATCCGTAAGAGAAATTCCTGATTCAGGATTTAATAAAGTAAGACTAGAGTTTAAGATAGACAGAGGGAACAAGGTAAGAATTGACGAGATAGATTTTGCGGGGAATGACAATATAAAAGATAGCAAGCTCCGTGCTAAAATGGATGGGACGAAACGTAGGAGAAAGCTTTTTTCTTCCTCTAAGTTTTTGAAGGATGAATACAAACTGGATAAAGAAAAAATCATAGCATACTACAATACACTAGGATTTAGAGATGCTAAAATTGATCGCGACACGGTCTATAGAAATAGCAAAGGGAATCTGAATGTAGAAATGGACCTAACAGAAGGAAACAGATACTTTTTTAGAAACATTACTTTTAAAGGGAACTCCATTTATAAGACTGATTATCTAGAAACGATTTTAGCAATCGGCAAGGGAGATGTTTACAATACAGAATTATTAGACACTAGACTTAACTTTAGTCCTGATGGTCGAGATATCAGTACGCAGTATCTAGATAATGGATATTTGTTTTTTCAAGTCAATCCAGTCGAGGTGGCTATCGTCGGCGACTCGATTGATTTAGAGCTTAGAATATTTGAAGGTCCGCAAGCGACTATAGACAAAGTAACCATCGCAGGAAATGACAGAACACATGAGCACGTAATTCGAAGAGAATTGCGAACCAAGCCTGGACAGAAGTTTAGCCGTACAGATATTGTTCGTTCTCAGAGGGAGATTGTTAATTTAGGATATTTCAATCCAGAAACTTTAGGAATAAACACCCCCGTAAACGCACAAAGAGGCACAGTGGATATAGAATATACTGTAGAAGAAAAACCTTCTGATCAATTAGAACTTTCTGCTGGTTGGGGAGGTAGAGGTAGAGGGGTGATTGGTACTCTAGGGGTAACCTTTAACAACTTCTCCCTACGAAACATCTTCAATAAAGAAACTTGGAGTCCACTACCGCAAGGAGATGGTCAAAGACTTTCTTTACGTGCCCAAACAAACGGTCGATTTTTCCAATCTTATAATGCTTCTTTTACGGAACCATGGTTAGGCGGTAAAAAACCGAATTCATTTACGGTTGGTGGGTTCTTGACAAGAGTAACCAATGGACAGTTAAGTACGAGTGACAACTTTCAAAATCTTACGATTGGTTCTGTATCCGTTGGTCTTGGAACACGTCTTAAGTGGCCTGATGACAACTTTGTAAGTAATACTACTTTGACTTACCAGATATTGAATTTGAATAACTGGCAAACGGCCAATTTCGGTTTAGATGATGGTTCTTTTGTAACAGATGGGCGATTCAATAATATTTCTTTGAATCAGACTATAGCAAG
>CAYWOZ010000139.1:0-9034 GCA_964458675.1 uncultured Saprospiraceae bacterium | reverse complement strand
TTCGCCAATTTAATCGATATGCAGTACCCTGTTGCGTTTATTACTTGAATCTAGGGATTAAAAAGTATTCACTGCGCAATATATCAAGAATGGAGTAAAAACAGCTAGTAAGAAAACAAACAAGGTTAACAATCCCTTTTTCATACCATCGACTTTTCGAAAAGTGAATGCATCCAATAACAGATTAATCACTAAAAATAAAAATCCATAAAGTGACAAGATAAATATTACACCTGGTTCTTTTAAAAATTCAAAACTGTAAAAGCCTTCATCAATATATCCCATGAACAAAGTGATACAAATAGCAAATGCTATATAAAGCAATAAGTTTTTAGGCTCTACTACAAATCTATTTATTCTGGATTCCATGTTCATAATTATTGTCATTTAAAAGTTCACAATAGTAACTCCATCCCCTCCTGCTTCTTGAGGTGGGTGAAATACCTCCTTCACATCTTTGTATTCACGTATTTTCTTAAGAACGGACTTTTTGAGGATGCCATTGCCCTTACCATGAATAATTTGGCAAATATCTACATTATTAATAATCGCTTTATCGAGAAACGCTTCCAGCGTTCGGAGTGCCTCATCTCTACGTAGGCCACGTATGTCTATTTTTGTTTCGAAGGTAGCAGAAGACTTTACGGCATCTGTATTAACTGATTTGCGCTTGTTGATTGGGATAGGTTCATTAGCAGGTATGAGTTCATCCAAGTCTACCGTCATCTTCATGATGCCCATCATGACTATGGCTTTATTCTTTGTAATCCTCTCAACCTTACCTGCTGCTCCTCCACTTATCAACTTTACAAAATCTCCCTCTTTTATCTTTTTGCCTCCCTCTGTATTTTCAGAATATATTTCTCTTTGTAGCGCTTTCACTTCATCATTAAGCGCCTTCTTCTTTGTGACTTCTTTTGCTTTGATTTGCTTAGCCTCCTTGACTGTTTCTTTACTTTGCTTATTCTTAAGCTCTTTTATAAGTTTATCGATCTCCTGAGAATCTCTTTGAGTTCGTTGTAGTTCCAATTGTTTTGAATCAAGCTTTAAGCGTTTTCGCTTAATATTGAGGTCATTATTCATGAGCTCATAATTCTTAATCAATTTTTGCAGCTTTACTTCACGATCTTTCATTTCTTGAAGCTGATCTTCCAATCTCTTTTTATCACTTTGCAGTTCTATGAGTAGGTCTTCTATAGCCTTTGCATTCTTCCCAGTTTTGAATTTTGCATATTTCAGAATTTTTGCATCAAGACCAACCTTGGTGGCGATCTCATAAGCAAAAGAACTTCCAGGTCGTCCAATCTTCATTATATAAGAAGGACTCAAACTTTCCTTATCGAATAACATAGCTCCATTCACAATTCCTTTGGTCTTGAAAGCAAAGATTTTCAGATTGGAATAATGGGTTGTAATAACTGCATAACTCTTACGGAAATTGAGCTCTCTTAAGATGGCTTCAGCAATAGCTCCTCCAAGCTTAGGATCTGTCCCAGAGCCGAACTCATCTATTAACACCAAGGACTTGTCTGTAGCACCAGCCAATAGCTTCTTCATATTTTGAAGTCGGCTACTGTATGTACTAAGGTCATCCTCCAAGGATTGTTGATCTCCAATGTCTGTAAAGATGTGCTCAAAAATACCCATCTCCGAATTTTCATCCATGGTTACTAAAAAGCCACTTTGTAGCATCAATTGCAACAAACCTACTGTTTTCATACAGATGGACTTTCCACCAGCATTAGGTCCGCTTAATAACAGGATACGATTTTTGCCAATCAGTTCTAAGTTGAATGGGACTGTTTCTTTTTCTAGAGGAGTATTCTTTATAAGGAGTAAAGGGTGAACCGCATTCTTCCAATTATACTTAGGTTCTTTTCGTAGGCGGGGCTTATGGGCGTTTATTCTTAAAGCTAATTTAGCCTTTGCTTGTATGGCATCTATTTGAGCCACGATTCCAGATACTATACCAATATCCTCGCTAAATGGTCTTATCACATTACACAAACCCAAGAGAATCTTTACAATCTCTTTTCGTTCATCCATGTCTAAATCAAAGATGTCATTATTTAGATCAATAATTCCCTCTGGTTCTATAAAGGCAGTCTTTCCTGTAGCAGACTCATCATGTATTATACCTCTAATCTGTCTTTTATGCTCGGCAGGCACGCTAAGCACTCGTCTACCATTCCTATAGGACTCCTTGTTGTCAGTTAGAAGGCCCTTATTAGTAAGGTCATTTATTATAGAGCTAAACAACTTATCAATTTGTTTAGTCTTTGCTCCTTTGGTAGCTCTAATTCGTACAAGAGCTTTTGAAGCATTAGACTTTACCTCTCCTTTTTCATCTAACACTTTGTTTACGTGATTCAAGGGTTCTTCGAAGTCTATAGGCAATTCGACCAACTTAAATATGTTCGGAAAAAGGTTTTGCTCCGACTCAGTAAAAAACTTCTTCGTTTGCTGAAAAAGATTCATAATATTATACAAAGCCATTATCTGAGTGCTTTCGGGGACATAGTCAATTATATCCAAATACGAAAGCTCTTGACCAACATCACCATACGAGCCAAGAGGAAAATCTTTAGCTCCTTCAAGTATATTTTTAAACTCAAAAACTTGATCAAGTAATTGATTTATCTTTACATATTTAAGCTTGGGTTTTGAGTCACAAATTAGCTGCCTACCTGGCTCACCGTAGCAATCTTTCGCAGAAATTTCCAAGACTTTATTGAATTCTAAGACCTCTAAGATATCTGCTGCCCCTAAATACATGTGTCACAACTGTTATAAAATTATAAAAAATGCAAGGTAATGATTTCGAATCTTTACATCATCAAACAAACAAACTACAACTAAAAAATAGTTTCTCCCACATCTCCCGTTTGATTCTCCCAATCTCCCAAGATTACTCCTCAATTTAGATTTTACAATCTAGCTCCCCTTCACTTGTAGATTTTTCTTCAAGAAAATTACTCCCTTTATTTCCCTCTGATTAATAAGATATTAATCCCCTCATAATATAAAATCTCCCCGATTTTAAATCTTCAAATTATTGAGTTATGAGACTATTACAATTAATCACTGTTTTTGTTGCCTTTTTGGTTTTCAATTCTTGCAGCAAAGACGAGCCTATCCAAATTGAGAAAGAGGATTTAGGCAATCGTATTCAATTTGACCAGCTTGAAATAGGTCAGCAAAGTAAGTATGTTTTCTTCATTGGCGAAAACTACGATAGATCAAGTGCCAGTGACTACACCTATCTTAACGACACATTAGTTTTAGAAGTTTTCGATAAAGATGAAATTGGGTTCCTAGTTAGAGAGTATCTTACATCAGGTTCTGCCTCATTATCGAATGCATCTAACGTAGCCTTTCCAGATGCAAATATAGTTTACTATCTGCAAAACGAGACAAATGAATTACAGCTTAAGACTAAAGAAGAAAGATTAATGACAAGATTGTTCCAAATATCTTCACAATCAGATGGCATTTTTGACCTGATGACGATGGATATGATGGAATTAAAGATAAGTGGTTGGGCTACAAGCCAACCATTATTCGATGGTGTCCTTGAAGGATACACCGAAAATTACAGGCAGTTGAATCTAGAATTTGACGAGCTGAATGTATTGATTGATAACCGAGATGTTAAGCTAGGAGGACCTGGCACAACTCATGTTTATTCTGAGAAGTACGGACTGGTAAGAGCTACTTCATACAATGCTTCTACCGGCAAAGGATTTGGATGGGATTTATTACCTTAGTGCTTAACCTTTGATAAACTATGCCGGGAAATACATTCGGACAAATTTTTAAAATCACATCTTTTGGCGAGTCTCATGGACTCGCCATTGGTGTTGTTGTAGACGGACTCCCCGCAGGACTCCCGATAGATATAGATTTTATCCAAAAACAAATGGATAGAAGAAGACCAGGACAATCAAGTATCGTAACCCAAAGAAAAGAATCCGACATTGCAGAAATCATGTCAGGGCTTTTTGAAGGTAAAACTACTGGTACCCCTCTCTTTATGCTAATCCGAAACAAGGATGCCAAATCAAAAGACTACAGCCATATTGCTAAGAAGTTTAGGCCTTCTCACGCGGACTTTACTTATCAAGAAAAGTATGGTAACAGAGATTACCGAGGTGGTGGAAGATCATCCGCAAGAGAAACAGCTGCGAGAGTAGCTGCTGGAGCTATAGCTATGCAACTGCTAAAATCTATAGGCATTTCTATTCATTCATATGTACATTCAGTAGGGTCTATTTCTGTCCTTGAAGACTACAATAACCTTGATATGAAGACCATCGATGACAATCCAGTTCGATGCGCTGATCCGCAGAAAGCTACGGAAATGGAGACCTTAATTAAAGAGATTAAATCGCAAGGAGACACTATTGGAGGGAGTATAAAGTGTATCATTAAAGGTTGTCCAGTAGGTCTTGGAGAACCTGTCTTTGATAAGCTTCATGCAGATTTGGGAAAAGCCATTTTAAGTATCAACGCTTGTAAGGGCTTTGAGTATGGAAGCGGATTTGAAGGCACAAAAATGAAAGGCTCAGAGCATAATGATGTATTCACAAATGAGGATGGAAAGGTGAGTACAACTACCAATAATAGTGGTGGTATTCAAGGAGGTATTAGTAATGGAATGGATATTTATTTCAAGGCAGCCTTTAAGCCAGTAGCGACTATAATTCCATCTCAAGATAGCATTGATATGGCTGGAGAACCTACCAAGGTTGCTGGGAAAGGAAGACATGATCCGTGCGTTTTACCACGAGCAGTCCCTATAGTAGATGCAATGGCTGCATTAGTCTTAGCAGATCATCTACTAAGAAATAACACTGCCCAATTTAACTCCTTACTTAAGACTTAATTGGATTAAGCTTTTTGGTACATTACAGACTTTACAGCTTGTATAATCTTTCTTGGGTTTGGAAGATATTCAGCTACAAGCGTTGGCGCATAAGGCAATGATACATCAGCAGAATTTACTCTTACCACAGGTGCATCCAAATAATCAAATGCATATTTCTGAACTTCGTATGCTATTTCTGCAGATACTCCAGCGAAAGGCCAAGATTCGTCTACCACTACAATTCGATTCGTTTTCTTTACGCTATCTACAATAGTTTGATGATCTAATGGGCGGATTGTTCTTAAATCAATCACTTCAGCAGAGATTCCTTCTTTTGCTAATTCATCAGCTGCCGCATTTACTTCAAGCATCATTTTATTGAAAGAAACTAAAGTAACATCTGTTCCTTCTCTTCTTACTGCTGCTTTTCCAATCGGTACAAGATATTCTTCTTCTGGTACTACACCTGTTATACCATAACTGCTTTCAGATTCCATAAAGCATATTGGATTATTATCTCTGATAGCCGATTTCATAAGGCCTTTAGAATCATATGGGTCAATAGTAGAGATAACTTTCAATCCTGGACAGTTCGCTAACCATGCTTCAAAAGTTTGAGAATGTTGCTGTGCTAATTGCCCAGCTGAACCTGAAGGCCCTCTGAAAACTATTGGACATGAAAAATCACCAGCAGATTGAGAAAGCGTTTTAGCTGCGTTATTTACGATTTGGTCAAATGCCAATACAGCAAAATTCCAAGTCATGAATTCAACGATAGGTCTTAAACCATTCATTGCTGCTCCAACTCCTATTCCTGCAAAACCTAATTCGGCAATAGGAGTATCAATTACTCTTTTCGGACCGAATTCTTCAAGCATACCTTTACTTACTTTGTATGCACCATTATATTCTGCTACCTCTTCGCCCATAAGAAAGACTTTTTCATCTCTTCTCATTTCTTCTGACATCGCTTCTCTTAAGGCGTCTCTTACTTGTATTTCTCTACTCATTGATTGATTAGTTGTATTTGAACCCCAAATATAAGCATATGGGCCATTTATATTATATCTAATACGAAAGATTTGCTCCGAAGTCTGAAAATCTTAGCATTTTTGTGCTTTTTAAAAATAGATAGGTATTAATGTGCCTAAACTTGGCGTTTTTCGTCTAAAAATATGCATAAACTGCGTTAGAAATAATTTTGAAAAACTTTTGTCACGGTTTTTGAGTTATTTGAGGGTATTCAAAAATAAATTGTAACCACTTAACGTTTCAGCGTTATAAAAATAAAGTTTAATATGAGAAAGAGTAAAAATCAGTTATTTATCTTAGGAGCAGTATTATTGGGTTCTTTATCTTCTTGCAACAGAGGAGTAGGTTGTCCTAATAACTTTTCAATCGATGCTGATACTATCGAGGCAGCTTGTACAGTATTTACTACAGTACTTTCATTCTTATTCTAAAATGAATTCTTCGGAGCTTTTCCTCACAGAGGACGGCTCACATTCCATATATTCCGAAAAATATAAGGTACCATACCACTCCAGGCATGGTGCCATCATAGAGACGGAGACTGTTTTTATACAGGCCGGTCTTAAACCTAAATTATCCAAGGATTCCATTGGCGTTTTAGATATTGGTTTTGGAACTGGGCTAAATGCCTTAATGACCATCCAAAACACCAATATATCTTCCTGCAAAATCTACTACGAGGCTATTGAAGCCTACCCTCTATCTAAGGAGGTAATTCAGCAATTTAATTACACCGAGCAATTGAATGTTGCTCCAGATACTTTTCTACAACTTCATAGTCTTGACTGGGAGATTTCACATTCCATTTCGGATACTTTTAACTTTAAAAAGCAAAAGAACACTTTTGAAGATTTTAAGACTAGTCAATCTTTTGATGTGATATACTTTGACGCATTCGCTCCTTCTGCTCAACCAAGCTTATGGGAAACCGGCTTATTATCAAAAATGTATTCCTTATTGAATCAAGATGGAGTCCTGGTAACCTACTGTGCACAAGGTCAATTCAAACGAAATTTGAAAGCAGTTGGGTTTACCATTGAGCCTCTTCCTGGACCTCCAGGCAAAAGAGAAATGACTAGAGCTAGAAAGGTTGAGCTGTAATTCAATTAACGTACTGCTGACATTCCACCATCCACGTGCATGATTTGGCCTGTAATCCAGCTTGCCTCATCACTAAGAAGAAAACTAGCCATTGCTGCCATATCTTCTGCAGAACCAATTCTTTTCAAGGGATGCCGCTCAGCATTCGCTTCTCTCTTTTGATCTGAACTAAGCAATTTAGCTGCTAAAGGGGTATCGGTAAGGGAAGGCGCAATAGCATTTACTCTTATCTTCGGAGCATACTCAGCAGCTAAAGACTTAGTCAAGCCCTCAATAGCTCCTTTAGATACAGCTACTTGAGAATGAAAATTGTATCCTGATTGTACAGCTACAGTACTGAACATTAAAATCGACGGATTTGCTCCCTTTTTAAGTCTAGATAAGGAAGCCTGAATAACCTTTATTGCTCCAACTACTTGCAGATTTAAATCCTCTGCAAATGCTTCTGGCTTGATTCGAGCGAATGGTTTTAGATTTATAGAACCAGGGCAGTAGATTACCCCGTTTAGTTCATTGGGTAGAAAATCTAAATCAAATTCAGACTCAACATCTAGATGGTGTGCTTCAATATTTTCACTATTTGACAAACTTGTATTTCGGTAAGTACCGTATACCTTGTGATTGCTTGAAGAAAGTTTTTGGGCTAGCGCTAATCCTATTCCGGAAGAGGCGCCTACGATAAGATAACTTTTCATGAAGAAAGAACAGCAAAACACCCATTATGTTTATGGATGTTTTGCCTTCTAAATGTATAAATCTTATTCCAAGAAAAGATAGAATTCTTTATTGGATATTAAGATAAGATTCTAAAACCCAACCTAATTGACCATTGTATTCCACTTTAGCAAAACGACTTTTGTTACCATCCAACATGATGCTATTTTCAGAATACTCTAATACGGTTAATCTACTTTTATCTGGTATTCTTACATCTCTCATTGCAGATTCCATATTTGGTTCCAATCTAAAACCTAAGCTACCATTGTTACTACTCGTAATAGCACTTGCTCCTGATACTGATGACAAATTAGGTCTTGGCATCGTATTGATGGTCGGCGCTATTTCTTGTTGAGCAATCTGTGCTTTTAAAGCTTCTAGCTGTGCCTTCATGTCATTAAACACAGAAGCATCTGCAGTTTCAACATTTGGGTTAGCCTCATTAGCTACTTGTACCTCTTGCACATCATTGCAAAGGTCATCACAAAATTCTTCTGCTGAAGGTGTGTAGCTAGTAGCAGGGTCATCAGCTTGCTGCTGCTTATTTTTAAACTTGTCTAGGATATTCTCGAATACTGAATTATCCGCAGTGTTTACATCAGGGTTACTTCTGTTTTTATTCTGGACATGTTCAACTGCTTTTTTCAACAGTTGGCCCGCAATCATTCCAAACATAATTTAATATTTTAGTTAAGTTTAAATATACCTATAATTCTTGTAGTCAAGGAGTTATGAATAGTTTTTAGCTTAAAAATTTGATTAGCAGCTATAATTACCCTTAATTTTGTACTTCCACTACTAGGTCAACTTCCACCGCAATGTCCCCAGGTAAAGAAACCATTCCAACCGCTGCTCTAGCATGCTTACCTTGCTCACCAAACACCTCAATCATAAGATCAGAAAACCCATTGATTACCTGAGAGTGCTCAGTGAATTCTGGTGTTGCGTTAACCATTCCAAATACCTTTATTAATCTAACTACTTTATTAAGATCACCAAGCTCTGTTTTCAATACCCCTAGTTGATTAATGGCTACTAATCGTGCCGCCTCATATCCAGCTTTAGTATCTAGCTCAGCGCCTACTTTACCTGTGATGTTTTTGCCTGAAGGCGTCGTTGGGCCTTTTCCAGAAAGGAATAATAAATTTCCACTCCTTACTGCTCGGACAATATTGGCCCCGGAAGGTGCTTTAGGGCTTGGCAATGTGATGCCTAAGTCTTTGATTTTTTCTTCTATATCATAATCGTGATTGACTAAACTTTGAGTTGACTTATTGCCCGTAGGCTCACAACTCAATAATGTGAGAATTAATAATA
>CAYWOZ010000138.1:0-9044 GCA_964458675.1 uncultured Saprospiraceae bacterium | reverse complement strand
TAAAATCAACAAATAATGAAGAAGTATTTATTCTTATCAATTGCCTTATTTGGAATCTGTTCTGTATTGTTTTCTGCTTTTTCGAAAGAGGAGGTATCGCAGGCTGTAGCAAGCCACATTGAATGGGTCGGTCTCGAGAAGGCTGTCCAATTAGCTAAAATGAATCCTAAACCTATAATAATAGATGTCTATACGGATTGGTGCAAATGGTGCCGAGTTATGGATAAGTCAACTTATAGTGATTCTACTATAGTTGAGTATGTGAATACCCATTTTTATGCGGTCAAGCTAAACGCAGAGCAGAAAGAGGTGATTCAATTTCAAGGAAAAAATTACAATTATGTAGCTAGAGGGACTAGAGGTGTGAATGAAGTGGTATTGGCAATGGTAGGGAATCGGCCTAGCTATCCTTCCACCGTTTTATTGGATGATAATATGCAGGTTAAGGAAATATTGAAAGGATATAAGAAAGAGGATGCATTTTTAGGATTTTTAGAAGAATTTGTGGAGGACAGTGTGGTGAGTAAGTAGGTTTAATTATGCACGACTAGCACCGTAATGAGCGTATAGCATCCCTGCATACCGAAAGGGAAGTTGAAAAACCTAGACAAGCAAAAAAAAGAAGTTGAATTGAATTAAGTGGTTAATTCTAAGCATTTATGTTGATGAGCGCTGACAGTGTTGGTGCTCATTTTTTATGGGCAGATATAGGGAAATACAAATGACGATTGTATAGTATACTGTGCCGTCAACTAAGGAGGTTTGTAAGCCTCTATTAAGAAGCTTGTGGATTCCTTGGATGCACATGATTTAGAAATTTTTCACATCCTTCAAAGTTGTTAATACCAAATAGTTCATTATCTTGGAATTTTGAATACTCTTAAAGAGTAATGGAAGAATATTCAAATTTTGAAACTACACTAAATCAAATAAAACTAAAGATTATGAACAAGAATAAAATTGGCCATTGGATATTAAGGTTAATACCTGCTTTCATTTTTATACAGACCTTATTTTTTAAATTTACGGCTGCACCTGAGACTATATACATTTTTGAAAAACTTGGATTACCTGACCCTATGTGGCGAATCATTTCGGGAGTGACGGAGTTGATTGCCGCAGTATTGATTCTTAATCCAAGGACTACAGGTCTAGGAGCGGTACTAGGTGCAACGCTAATGGTAGGTGCTCTTGCATCCCATTTAACGAAACTTGGAATTGAGGTGCAAGGTGATGGAGGAACATTGTTTGGCATGGGTATTCTTATTTTGTTATGTTGTAGCGCACTAATTTGGATAAACCGTAAGTCAATTCCTGTGATTGGAAATATATTTTCGTAAATATTTCTGAGAACAAGGCATGAAGTCCTTTAAAATATAGACTGGTAAGGTTTTTATATTGAGAATCCATCTTTGCTGTCGAACTTTATTCTAATATACTTGCCCAATCTTTGTGCGTTTACTTAAAAGGCGCCATAAGTTGATTATTATCAATATTATATTGAAAATTGCTCATCACCGTCCTTAGATGAATTATTGAAAAGTTAGTACCATGAAAAAATTTATAGCGGAATACAAGTACAGTATTTTGATGGTTACGCTTATTAATTTTTTACTGTCTCCTTTCTGGCATACCTTGCCAATTATCTCTTCCTCTTTGATTACAGTCATCAATTTTTCCTTGGTTATACTGGCAAGCTTTAATGCCTCTGATCAAAAGAAGTTGAAAGTAAGTATACTGTTTTTTGGTTTGTCTGATCTCATTTTGGTTTGGACGGAATACTGTTTTGAGGCGTCAATCTCTACTTACCGAATGCATTTTTCTCTGCTTCTCTTTTCGATATTATTTCTGGCAGTGATAAGAGGAATATTGAGAGCAAAGCAGTATAGACTAGATGTAATAGTCGGTGCTATGTGTGGATTCGTTCTGCTTGGGATACTGGGTGGAGTTGTTTTTGAGATGTTGGAATATCATGCACCTGGTTCGCTTCAGTTTAAATCGGAGATGAGCTCGTATAGTTTTTATTATTTTAGTTTTATAAATCTTACTTCAGTAGGGTTTGGTGATATTATTCCAGGTTCTTCTCAAGCGCAAGCTATTACAATATTATTGGGTATTATTGGTCAGTTTTATTTGGCATTTGGTGTCGCCGTCTTAGTAGGTAAGTTTTTGAATGAAGAATGAAGATACTTGCATCTAAGTAATTGCGACTCGCCGAAGGCGACCAAGCTCGACAAGCGGAGCGCGTAAGAGGCAAATGATAGTAGTGGTATCCGGCGGGTGAGCCGTAGAGACGTCGATTCATCGCGTCTCTTGTGCGTATGCAAGGATAGGAACGAATAGCATGGTCACGCTAGCAGAGCATGTCGCGCAGGCACGTGATGACCCCAAAAAAATCATTTTCATTGCTACATAAATTTAAGAAACCATATAACCTCCATCTGAATTGAATATCCCCCCAGTCGTGTAGCTACTCGCGTCAGAAGCAAGGTAAAGTGCTAGGCCGACCATTTCTGCAGGGGCTGCCATTTTAGATATTGGCAGGCGCTCAGTGAAGGCTTGTAGCATGGCTGTATTTTTCCAGATTCCTGAGCTAAGTTTAGTCTTGACGAGGCCTGGGCAGATAGAATTGGAGCGGATATTGTCTGATCCCCACTCCGCAGCTTGACTCATAGTAAGCATATTTACTGCTGCTTTGGTCATACTGTACACCCCTAATCCTGGACTTGGCTTGAGGCCCTCTACGCTACTAATATTGATAATAGACCCACCACCACGCTTGCGCATATGAGCCGCACATAGGTTGGAAAGTGTGAAGATGGATTTGACATTGACGGCAACCATCTTGTCAAAAAGGGAGGACTCCATCTGGTCTATAGGGCCAAACATGGGGTTGGTAGCTGCACAGTTTACCAAGATGTCTACTCCGCCAAATGTAGCTACCGTTTGGTCGACAAGATTGTTGAGCTGGTCATCATCGCCGACATTGCATTCGATACCGACTAGGTCTATACCTTCGGCTTTGACTTCCTGGACATAGGTGTCGAGGGCGGCTTGCTTACGGCTACAAATGACTACTTTGGCGCCTTGCTCAGCTAAGCCTCGGGCGATGGCCGCTCCTATACCTTTGGAGGCACCTGTGACTATTGCAATTTTATCTGTAAGGTCAAATTTGTCAAGGAATTTTGTCATTTTATTATATTTTATATGCGTGTAAAATAAGCTGTTTTCGACCATAATTGACTATAAAAAGTCTATAAAAATTAGGGGTTTAAGCTTTGGATGGTATTTGACATACCATTATTGGCATTTGACAAATGTTAATAAACAAATTTGCCTAACTTTATACTCCCTCTGGTGTTAAATATTTAAACAGAAATACCGCTGTCTGTAAGATTTGCTCACATACCTATACTATTTAAATTAAAGATTTGAACTTGAAAAATTACGTATTCCACCTATTCACCTTTCTGATATTTGGATTTTGTCAAGATGTGATGGCACAGCCTCGTGATGGCAGACCTGGAGGTGGTACACCGCCGATGATCAAGATAAAGGGCAAGGTGGTCGATAATCAATCTGGCCAAGGGCTGGAGTTTGCTACAATATCGCTCTATGCGCAGAAAGATAGCAGTATTGTTTCTGGAGGGATTACGGAACTTGAGGGTAGTTTTGAGATTGATACAAAGCCTGGTAAATTCTACGCGGTGGTGGAATTTTTGTCTTTTACCTCTAAGACGATTTCGGATATCATAGCTTCGCCTAGACAAAGAATGGTAGACTTGGGAGAAATTGGTTTGGAATCTGATTCTGAATTGCTGGATGAAGTAGAAGTAACAGCGGAAAAAAGTACGACTCAGTTTTCGTTAGACAAAAAGGTATTTAATGTAGGGAAGGATTTAGCACGTGCTGGAGGCACAGCTGTGGACGTTTTAGAAAACGTGCCTTCGCTAACGGTGGATATCGATGGGGCAGTAAGCCTGAGGGGAAGCCAAGGAGTGCGTATCTTAGTAGATGGCAAGCCATCTGGTCTAGTAGGCTTAGGAGATGTCAGTGGACTGCGTTCATTTCCAGCCAACCTGATAGAGAGAGTAGAAATCATAACTAATCCTTCTGCAAGATATGAGGCAGAAGGGCAAGTTGGAATTATCAATATCATTTTGAAAAAAGATAAGAAACGTGGGTTTAATGGTTCGGTTGACCTAACCGCTGGAGCACCACTTACTGCAGGAATATCTCTAAATCTTAATTATAGACAAGAAAAATTCAATTGGTTTTTGAACTACGGAATCAATTTGAGAGAAAATCCGGGTTTTGGAGAATCGAGTAGTGTACAAAGATTGGAAACATTTGATTTAGATATGAATACTCGGTTTCTAAATGTAAATCAGTTTTCAGATCAGAGAAGAGATCATGTTCGTGGAGGCCTGAATAACAGTATTCGATTTGGAACAGACTATTACTTTACGGACAAAGATATTTTGACAGCTGCATTTAATCTCCGCATCGGAGATGAAGAAAACGAAGTGGATCTGGTCTATACGGATAATACTCAGCTGGAAGAAACGGGAGAGATAATAGCATCAGGAGTTACAAGAAGGTTTGATGATGAGCGTGAAGATGAAGAGAAACTTGAATTTTCAATCAATTACACAAAGAAAATAGGCAAAGAACACGAGTGGGTGACAGACTTTAGGTTTCAGGACAATAGTGAGGTAGAGTCTTCTGCACTTTCTGAATCCTTTTTTGATATCAATGAAGTACCTCTTGGTCAACCGGATTTGCTGCAACGTTCAAATAATGCTGAAGGAGAAAGATTATACATTCTGCAATCCGATTACAAATGGCCAGTTAATAAAAAAACAAAAGTTGAATTAGGTGTAAGGGCTTCTTTGAGAGAAATTCAAAATGATTATTTGGTAGAGGAGTTTATTCCTAACGCAGATTGGATTTCACTGGAAGGATTATCAAATAACTTTAGATATGATGAACAAATTTATGCTGGCTATGCTATTTATGGCAAAGAGATAGAAAAGTTTTCCTACCAAGTTGGGCTTAGAGGAGAGTATACAGATATCAACACAGAACTAGAACAGACCAATGAGGAAAACCCAAGATCTTACTTTAGTTTATTTCCATCGGCACACGTTAATTATAAGTTTTCTGAAAAATTTCAGGGCCAACTAAGTTACAGTAGAAGAATTCGTAGACCTAGGTTTTGGGATTTGAATCCATTTTTCTCCTTTAGTGATGCGCGTAATTTTTTTAGTGGTAACCCAGATTTAGATCCAGAATTTACGAATGCTTATGAAGCCTCAATAGTAGGTTATTTAAAAAATGGATCAGTATCTTCTTCTCTTTATTACCGCCGTAGTACAGATGTGATTAGAAGAATTATATTAGTAGAAGAAGATTCTGAAGATAATGTTATTAGAACGATACGTAGACCAGAAAATCTGGATACTCGAGACGATATTGGGCTAGAAGTATCTGGTAATTATCGACTTAAGAAATTGAATCTAACTGGAAATGTAAATTTCTTTAGGTTTACTATTGCAGATGAAGAGATTGGTAACAGTGATAGTTTTAGTTGGTTCGGTCGTTTGAGCGCCACTATGAAAGTCTCTCAGACGATGGATGCCCAACTTAGTTTTAACTATCGAGGCGGAGAAGAAAACCCACAAGGAAGTAGAGAGCCAGTGGCCTTTATGGATTTAGGTTTGAGTAAGGATATTTTAAAAAATAATGCAACGATTACGCTTTCTGTTAGAGATTTATTTAATAGTCGAAGAAGAAGGTCGACAGATATTTTAAATGAAGGAAACTTTATTCGTGAAAGCGAATTTCAATGGAGGAGTAGAGTAATTCAAGCTACTTTTAGCTATCGTGTCAACCGGAAAAAGAAAAGAGGTGGTAGAAGAGGTGGCGGGAACCAAGGCGGTGGAGGAGAGTTTTAACTGCCATAACTGCTTTAAATGACGTATTAGAAGCATTTTGATTCCTTAAAACTTAGTATTTTTATAAAATGAAAGTTTTGATATTGAAGTGCCTAAGTACACTACTGTGTCTTGCAATAGCGAGTAGCCTGATTGCTCAAGAAAATACTATCGGTACCATTCAGATTAGTGACGAAGCTTTTGATGGCTATACACTTTTTGCTCCCAATTTGTCTGACAATACATATTTGATTGACAACTGCGGTAAGGTGGTTAATCTCTGGGAAAGTGATGGGCCTCCTGGCTTATCTGCTTATCTATTGCCTAATGGCAATTTAGTCCGAACGCGCCGAGAAGGAAGCGATGTTTTTTCTGCTGGAGGGGTGGGAGGCGGCATCGAAATATTCAATTGGCAAGGAGATAGAATTTGGAAATTTGTCTTATCGAATGCCCAAAATGTTTTACACCATGATATTGCTGTATTGCCCAATGGAAATATTCTTGCTATTGCTTATGATTTAGTAATTAGAGATGAGGTGCTGGCACTTGGAAGAGCTCTCGAACTCACTCCAGCTGGAGGATTGTGGGTAGACAAAATCATAGAAATCCAACCTCTAGATAATAATGATTTTGAGATCGTATGGGAGTGGAATTCGAAAGACCATTTAGTACAAGATAGAAATTCTAACTTTCCAAATTTTGGAAACATTAATGCACATCCAGAAAAGATAGATATAAACTATCTAGCAAATGGTACAAATCCTGGATCGGATTGGATGCATAGCAATGCGATAGACTATAATCCTGAGCTTGATCAAATCATTCTTAATTCTCGAAATTTTAATGAGTTTTATATCATTGATCATAGCACTACCACAGAAGAAGCGAGTAGTAGTTCTGGCGGAAGATACGGCAGAGGTGGTGATTTGCTCTACCGATGGGGAAATCCCGAGTCGTACAAAAGTGGAAATGAAAGTGACCGTCGTCTTTTTGGTCAGCATAATGCACATTGGATATCTGATGGCTCAAAAGATGCAGGTAAAATATTTGTATTCAATAATGGACTCGGTAGACCAGGCGGACTTAAAAGTTCAGTAGATATCATAGATCCGCCGATATTATCTGATGGCACTTACCAGAAAGAAGGAGGTGTTGCGTATGGTCCAACAGCTGCGGATTTCACTTATGGCACTATGGCTGGAGATGCAGATATTACTTCTCCACGTATTTCAGGAGTTTGCCAGTTGCCAAATAATAATTTTCTAGTGGCAGTAGGAGGTGATGGAAAGATCATGGAATTTGATGAAAATTTAAATCTTGTTTGGGAGTATGTAGTGCCGGTGAGTAGAGGCGACGTTTTGACTCAAGGACAAGATGCCCTTGTTAATAGTATATTCAGGGCCCAGAAGTATGCATTGGATTTTCCAGCTTTTTTAAACAATGAAATAACAGTAGGAGAACCAATCGAACTCAATCCAAATATTGCCTTTTGTGAAGGCATTGTGTCTGTAGATGAAAACATCTTTAACAAAAGTGCTTATGAAATAGTAAATACTTTGGCACAAAATACACTACTGATTCGTTCTGATATAGATATAGATGTTGTGATTTTTGACATTGTTGGTGGAATCCAGAAGACATTACATTTAGTAGTTGGAGAACAATCTGTGGATATTAGTAACTTGGGAGATGGGGCATATTATATCCAAAATATAAGCCCTAGATCCCCTAATTTCGGGGCTATTCGATTTATGAAAATTAATTAAAAAATATGAATAAAAGAACTTTACTTCTAGGTTTAATTTGTCTTTTGGGAATGTTAGACCTCTCAGCACAAGAAAATACAGTTGGCCTATTGAGTTATGATGAAGATAGAGCTTTTGATGGATATAATTTGATTTATCCACATAGACAATCTACTGTTTTTTTGCTGAACAATTGTGGCGAACTTGTACATCAATGGGAAGGAGATCCAGGAAGAGTGCCAGGTAATACTGCCTATCTTTTAGAAAATGGTAATTTGGTAAGAACTTATAGACCAGCTAGTGCAGCTGGGGACCCTATATTTGCCCCTGGTGCAGGTGCCTCTGTTGAAATAAGATCTTGGGACAATGAACTGCTTTGGGATTTTACTCAAAACGATGCAGAAGGTCGGTTGCATCATGATATAGCCATAAAGGAAAATGGAAATATATTGATGATTGTGTGGGATTTTATAAGTGAAGAGGATGCCATACAGGCAGGTAGAGATCCGGCCTTAATAGCCCAGGGTTCTGTATGGCCAGAGAAAATTATAGAAGTAAACATGGAACAAGAAATTGTGTGGGAGTGGAAAGCTCAAGATCACCTTGTTCAGGATTTTGATGAGACGAAAGATAACTTTGGTGTTATAAGTGAGAATCCAGGCAAAATTAATTTTAATTATGATACCAATATGGCGAGTGCAGATTGGTTGCACGCCAATGCTATGGACTATAATGATGAACGAGGCCAAATCATGCTAAGCATCCCTCAGTTTGATGAAATTTGGATCATAGACAATACCACGACTACTGAACAGGCAGCTGGGACCTTTGGTGGACTTTCAAATGTAGGAGGCGAATTAATGTATCGTTGGGGGAATGACTTTGCGTATGACAGAGATGAATTAGAAAACCAAAATTTATTCTTTCAACATGATGCGCAATGGGTGGATGACTTTTTACCTCCTTCTCATCCAGATTTTGGAAAAATTTTGGTTTTTAATAATCGAATTGGTTCAGACTTTTCTGCGGTTACTTTTGTTGACCCTGGTTGGGATATGTATAAAGGTAGATACGGCAGAAACGCCGATGGCACTTTTGCGCCTGAGGAGCCTCTAAGAACTTTGACTCACCCTGATCCGCAAAGGTTGTTTTCAACTGGCTTGTCGGGAGTTCAGCCATTAGCAAATGGTAACATCTTGATTAGTTCGGGCAGACAAGGCTATGCATTTGAGCTTACCCCTGACAATGAAATTGTATGGGAATATGTGACACCTATTACAGGTGGAGTATCAGCTACACAAGGAGATGTCCTAGCTTTGAATGATAATTTAACTTTCAGGATGACAAGATTTCCGACCGACTA
>CAYWOZ010000137.1:0-9079 GCA_964458675.1 uncultured Saprospiraceae bacterium | reverse complement strand
AGTTCACGCGCTAAATGAAATTTACATTCTTTCAGAGGTTAATAGAGGTGCCCTACTGTTATAATTGTTTTATATTAACAACATCTAGAAATAATTTAACTTAGGTTTCAGAAGTTATTTTTTCAAAACAAAATATTAATTCAATACGAATATCTTAAGTTTAGTAAATTCTTAACTCTTTTCTTTCGTTTACTTTTTCCCCGTGAAAAAGGTAACAAAAACCCTGTCAGACTGGTCACCCAGGCAGGCTCTCGTCTGTAAACCTGCCTGTCGGCAGACAGGGGTTCTTAACGTTTACGAAATCTAAAAAGTCTAAAGGCTTAAAACTCGCTTTGAGAGTAGTATTTCATGCTATTTTAGTCCCCTACGTTTATCAGTGCCTCTCTTTATAACTTTCGTTTGCTCGACCAAGACCGATTGGTGCGAAGCAATTTTGATCCAGTAGATCATAATAATGAAGGAACTGCTTTAAGCTTATACTCAATGGAAATTGGTTTGGGACAAATTATGCGACTTTATTATGGTCAATATCAAGGCGAAAAAATAAGGCAATGCCTGAGCATTGACGCATTTTTTCAACGCAGATAGTGGTCGAAAGAAATAGCGGAAATGTCCTAAACCACTTTCTTTTGAGTATAAAGCAGCTAGAACAATCTAAAATGCGATTCAAGCTACTCTATTTATTCTCGCCTCGACACGTTTGTCTCGGTTTCTTCTCTAACAAGATACACTGTATCTTTTTTGCTACGCAACGATCAGTCACACTAAATCTTTAAAGGTCGAAATTTATTCTACTTTCAAACTTTTATCTCTAAAATGAAAAGCAAGGCTTTGAACCACTGGTCATTTTGCTGTCTATTCAAAAAAACAAAGCTTATTCTAAATACATTTAACCAACCAATGGCTTAGCGATGTGCAGCAGTCCCGACGAAGGAGGGAGTCCCTTAGGACCGAGCTGACTAGCGAGCTGCGAAACGTAGCGCCCGAAGGGAAGCCCCGCATCATAATCATTCGTCTAGCAGGCAAATAAAAAAAGCCAAGCACTAGAAGCGCTTGACTTTTATATCTTTAAGAAAAATGAAGGGTCTTATTTAATCTTCATCTTTTTAAAAGTATTCATTACTTCTTTTACTGCAGTTGCAGACTTGTTCAAGCCTTTCATTTCTGTCTTATTCAACTTCAACTTAAGAATTTCTGTGATACCGTTCTTACCTAACTTTACTGGTACTCCTAAGTACATATTTCTCAATCCATACTGGCCAGTCAACCATGCACAACATGGGAAAATACGATTCTCGTCTTTGATTATAGATTCAACCATCTGAGCCGCAGCCGCTCCAGGAGCGTACCATGCTGATGTCCCCATCAACTTAACCAATTCTCCTCCACCCTTCTTAGTTCTTTCTACGATGGCATTCAACTTTTTCTTGTCCATCATCTCTAGGACTGGAATTCCAGCTACTGTAGTATATCTAGGAAGTGGCACCATCGTGTCACCATGTCCACCCATCAATACCGCTTGAATTTCTTTCGGAGATACTTTTAAGGCAGTAGCTAAAAATGCTCTATAACGAGCAGTATCTAAGATACCAGCCATACCGAATACACGGTTAGGGTTAAGCTTTGACGCTTTGAATGCCGCATAAGTCATCACGTCTAAAGGATTTGAAACGATAATGATAATCGGATTCTTGGAATGCTTAAGAATTTCTTTAGTAACAGAAACTACAATCTTTGCATTGGTAGAAATCAAGTCATCTCTACTCATACCTGGCTTACGAGGAATACCTGCTGTAATGACAACGATGTCAGAATTCGCAGTGTCTTTGTACTTATCCGTACCTGTAGTCTTCGTGCTGTAATAATCAATAGGTGCTTGCTGCCAAGTATCTAAGGCTTTTCCTTTGGCAAAATTCCCCTTGATATCAAGGATGACAACTTCGTTAACGATATCTTTGTGGGCAAGAACATTAGCAACAGTAGCTCCTACGTTACCTGCTCCGACAACAGTTACTTTACTCATTTAATTATATTTGATTTGAATGAATGAATTGAACATATATTACGACACGAAAGTACTATAATTTTAGATGTTTACAAAGGCATTTATTAGTAGGAGAATTCTTTAAGGCACCTCTAGATTGTTAATCTGCTGTTGTACATTTCTTTTATTTTCTGAGGTGATACACCAAAGTAAAACATCAGGAAAGCAGATACATTTGCACGCTGCACAGAGAAGTAAGAATTCTTCTCATACTTCCGTGCGGAAACGAGTACTGATTTATTCAATACTTTAAATTTGGTTTTCTTTCGAGCGCGTCTTATAAAATCAAAATCTTCCATGATTACGTATTCTTCGTCGTATCCACCGAGAGAATCAAAAAAGGTACGCGTCACAAAAAGGGTTTGGTCTCCGCCCCTAGATATTAGCATATTGATCCTAGTCAGTGTAGACAGAATTTTGAGGCGTGGATCGTCGGAATCCAACTTAAATGAATAGCTGCCTAATTGATAGCCCTCCTCAAGTGAAGCTTGGATATCATCTACAAATGAAATGGGTGGTCTCGTATCTGCGTGGATAAAATAGTAAGTATCTCCTTTAGCTACTTTGGCAGCCTCATTCATCTGAAAAGCCCGAGATTTTGTCCCTAAGTCTAAGATTTGGATTGGGTATTCCATCGCAAGCTTACAGGTCTTATCGGTGCTTCCTCCATCAGCTACGATGATTTCAACTATTCGATTATCTTGAATACGAAGAAGCTGTAGAAGCAAACTACAAATGTTTTCTTCCTCGTTGAAAGTGGGTATAATGATACTTAATTGCATAAATGACTTAAAACGCTTCTGCAAATGTAACATAGAATTGCAAACCATTTATACCAAATCCTGCATCTGCCCTTAAATTTAGGTTTTGCTCCTTACTTAATAGGTATCTTATCCCCCCTCCGACAGCTGGTAAGGCATTTTCGAATTGAAGTTCATCCACATCATCGAAGACTTGTCCAATACTTGCAAAAAAGACTGCCCCAAATCGATTCAATTTATTTTGAAAGCGGATGCGATACTCGGCTTGCACGGCAAAACTATTATTGGCTCTATACTCTCCTTCAATATAGCCTCTAGATCTTTTTCCACCTCCAAAAAGAGCCAATTCATAAAATGGAGCCGTTCCAAAAATATTGGTTGAATTAAAATTCAGCGCCAATACATTCTTTTTTATAGGCAAGTATTTGCTAAAAGAAGTGAGCACACTGACGTATTCATAGGTAGCCCCAATCGCTTCATGATTGGCTTGGATAGTGAGTTCAAATAGTAGACCTTTGCTTGGGTAATTAATGATATCTCTGGTATCCACTACACCAGCAAGACCTAGACCGGAAGTGATGCCGCCATCTAAGCTTACTTCATCAAAAAGAGATTCCGGATCTTCAACTGAAGTAATTTGATAGTCATCAAAACGATAACTCAAGCCAAAGAAAATATTATCATAAACCTGACGAAGCGCATCTATTTTTAATCTAGGATATCTAGAAAAGAAATTGGCCTCTTCTGGTGCACGATTTTGTCCAGTTCCGAAAAACTGATATACATAGTCATAATATCCTACCTCGCCTCTGAGCCAAACCGTTTCTCCTGGGAGGTATATGTTATAGGAAATATAAGTAAGTAATTGCTTATTGAGCGTATAGGCTACTCCAGCTGTGAACTGGGTAGGGCGTTCTGATCTATCTTGGCCTTTCCAATGGAGAGAAATATTAGAAGCTCCTCCAAAGCCTAGGCGCGTTTCAGGTAGGTAAAAAACTAGGGGTACTGCTATTAGCGACACTCGCTTCTTTTCAAGCTTAACCTGAGAAGAACTATCAGAAGTCTCGCTTTGTTGTCCATAAAAGTAAAATGGAATACATATGATAAGAAAAACAGATAATAACTTAAAATTTTTCAAGGCTTCGGTGTTAATGAAATTAATATCTTAAATAACGCTTAAAGTTCTAAATATTTGCAATAAGTTCACACTTTAAGAGATATTGATGCGAACATGACGATTAATTGATTCTTATTTTTGTTATTTTTGTATGTATTGAATTTTTTTCAATTTCTAAATATATTAAAAACATGAAACAAATTTTTGCTGTACTCATATTATCATTATTGAGCTTAACTATTTATGCACAGCCTTGCGGCATTAGTGCGGAGGAAGTTGAGATAATGACTCAAAGACTTATCGAGTATAAACAATCCTTGAGAGAAAATGTACTTCCTTTAAAAAGTGGAACTAACACTTACTTACCGGTTAAATTTCACATTCTAAGAACAACTGAAGGGACATTGGGAATAGGAGAAGAATTTGTTTTGCAGCAACTCGCTGAATTGAATGAAGATTATATTGATCAGGAGATTCAGTTTTATCTTGATGAAGGATTTAACTACATCGATAATACAACTGCTTTCCAAGATCCATCTTCTATAGTAGGTGGAACCCTATTTCGAAATAATAAAGTGAATGGAAGAGTAAATATATATATACCTCAAACTGCTTCAACTGGAGGAGGATCTATAGGTACTACTCTAGGATTCTTTTCACCAGCTAATGATTGGATAGTTATGAGACAAGCTGAAATTCGCAATCTTACAACTACTTTGACGCACGAATTGGGTCACTATCTAGGTTTATTGCATCCACATAGTGGATGGGATGCTGTGGAACACGATCCTGCAATTCATACTCCTACTCCTTCTATTTCTCCAGGAGGAAGACCTACAGAAAATCAAGCTAGATCTGGGGCATGCAGAAACTGTGAAACGGCTGGAGATTTGCTATGTGATACCCCACCAGACTATAACTTTGGATTTGGATGGAATGATTGTAACTATAATCTTGGAACGCTTGATCCTTGTGGAGATGTAGTAGATGTGCAGGAGACCAATTTTATGGGTTATTTCTTACGATGTGAGGCTGATTCATATATCTTCACAGAGGATCAAAAACAAATAATGGATTTTGTAGTAAGGGACAGGATAGCCAATAACACCATATTTGGCACTTTATCTCCTGATACTACTGCTCCAATTGAAGATGAGGTTATTGCTAACAATCCGCCTGAAGGAAGTACATCTTATCAAGCACAATCTGTCTACTTCAACTGGGAACCTGTGCCTGGTGCAACGGATTACATATTTGAAGTTGCACTAAGAATAACTGGATTCGGTTCAGGCGTGAGAGCATTTCTTACTGACGGTAAGAATGATATCACTATTACAGAACCATTTTTACCAGGTAGAGAATATATGTGGAGAGTTTATCCATACAATCAATACACTACAGGAGCTGGCTTCAGTGAAACTTTTAGTTTTATTTCTGGAGAAGTGACAAGTGTTGCAGAGCTAAAAGAAGTGGATTCATTTGACATTATCCCAAATTTAGTAAATAATCAAAGTGAAGTACTACTAAATATCAATTCTACAAGTTCCGTTGATGTAGATGTTGAACTTGTGAACATTTCTGGACAAACGATAAGCACTAGTCATAGAAATCTTTTAACTGGTCAAAACAATTTTGATCTTTCTATAGCTGGCCTTAGTAATGGCGTTTATTTTGTCAAGCTTCAGTCTGATACGGGTTTAATAACTAAGAAATTGTTAATACAAGGAAACTAATAAAGTCCTAAATCGTCTGAAATAAAAAGAGCTTATCATACTAATGTCTGGTAAGCTCTTTTTATTTCAAGTACTTTGTCTTTTAGAAAACACTTTTTTTGCAACTCGCTAACTATCAGTCTATTATATGGCACAGAAACTATTTTTTCATCCTTAAACTTGCTACTCCTATTCGTATTGAAAAGAATCCTTCATCAATTGGCAACCATCAGTTGTTGTTTGGCAGTATTGGTATTGATTTGATATAGAATCAAACATGGATCAAAAAATAAACGAAATTTTAAAAGGCTGCATGTCTCGGAAGAGAATGAGTCAAAAACAATTGTACGAGATATATTACCCGTACTCAATGAGTATTGCTATACGGTATATACAAGATCAGCAAATAGCCGAGTTAGCAGTCAATGATAGTTTCATGAAAGTTTTTAATAATATCAAGAAGTTTGACTTGAATAAATCCTTTAAACCTTGGTTGAGACAAATAATCGTTAATACATCCATTGATCATTTGAAGAAGAAAAATAAATATAAAATGAATACTAATATCTCTGAAGCAGAAAAAATTTCCTCTAGAGAGCATATATTAAGTAGTATCGCATACGAAGAGCTTTTGCTCTTAGTTCATAAATTATCAGACGCGTATAGAACCGTTTTTAACATGTATGTTATTGATGGATTTAAGCATGAAGAAATTGCAAATAAATTAGGCATTACAGTAGGAACTAGTAAGTCTAACTTAAATAAAGCTAGAACAAAGCTTAAGGTATTAATTGCTAACCAATTACATACTCAATAGAATATGGAGAATTTATCAGAAAAGGATATAGATTATATCTTTAGAGAAGGGTCTAAAAGACATGAGTTCCCATTCAAAGAATCTTCATGGGACAACATGGAGCATATGCTCGACAAGCAGGACCGTACTAGAAAATACACTTACCTATCTATTGCTATAGTTGGGTTAATCGTATTTGCATTAGGTCTTAGTTACTTCCATAATACCTCTGATAATATAAAAGAAAGTTCACCGAATCAAGAAATTGCTTCTTCTGATGCCTCTCACAAAGCTGCTGAAATAGATAATAATACTCCAAATAGTTTATCAGAAATAACTGATATGGCTAGTGAGAAAGCAATTGCTTCCACTAATGAAACTTTTGAAAACAATTTATCTCAAAAGTCTAAAATTAATCAAGCAAGTAATAACACTGTAACCCTTAAGGATGAATTTGGAGTTAAGTTGAACAAAACTTTCGCTAATAAAGATTTGAAGAATATAAATACCAATTCAAATACTCCTATTGCTAAAACGAACTTTTTTGAAACAGTAGACCCAATAACTAAAATTACATTTTCAAATCCTGAGTCTATTCCAAATGAAAATAATACTTTGGAAATTAATCAGACTTTAAATGCGGAAAGTGTATTTGCAAAGGATATCGGGCTCGCTGCAGCTTCTACTCTAGGATTACTTACAACCAATAAAGTAATCAATACTAATAAAAACACTGTTTTCCCAGCTCCTGAGATTATCAAAAGGAATAAGCCTAGTAAATTTGGAATCAACCTTGTTGCAGGTGTAGAATGGACCACTGTAGATCATGAGTCAGGCATGACAATGGGTTATAGGCTTGGAGGAGAAATCTTTTACAGGTTAAACAATAAATTTAGCATTAATAGTGGCGTAATCTTTAGTAAGAAGACTTATCAAACTATTGGTGAAAAGTATAAGCCTCTATCAAGTTGGGCAAAAGGTGCCATACCTCATAATGTAGCTGGTATCTGTGATGTAATTGAAATCCCTCTTGAGCTATCATACTTTGTTTCTGGAAGTAGAAATAATAGCATCTTTATCACAGGAGGTATTAACACTTACTTAATGAATAATGAAGATTACATGTATGACTTTGTGGAACCTCAATTTAGGTTAGACCCAGATATTCCAAAAGGTTGGAATAATGATAACGTCGACATGCAAGTGCATTATTTAGGCATTGCTTCCTTTAGTGTAGGGTACCAAAAACAATTAAATCAACATACTGCTTTGCAGTTAGCTCCTTATATTCAAATGCCATTAACCAAAATAGGATGGGGACAGGTAAACCTTGTTACGATGGGTGTGCAAATGAAGGTAGCTTTCAGTAAGTAGATTTATTAGAAATAATTATAAGACTTAGCAGAAGTCTTTTCTAAATATTTAACCGAGAATTTACAAAACAAAAAAATGAATTGATGTAAAAATCATTGTGGCGTAGCTAAGCCCTAAAAGAAGCTGACACACTAATATTTATATTAAAAAATTAAATTATGAACAAAAAATTAAACAAGGCCCATAATGCCTATGGCCTTGTAACAATCAATTGGCAAAGTCCATTTCGAAAGCTCTCGCTATCTCTTTTATTTTTATCTTTTTTCTCATTTTTCAACTCAAATGCACAAGTTGTAATTAACGAAGTTGCAGCTGATGGAACAGTTGAAATAAGAAACAATGGCAGTACTACAGTCGATGTATCAGGTTACTGGTTATGCGATTTTCCTGCGTATACATCCTTTGCGAATCTGACATTGGAATGTGGAAATTTTAATTTAGCCGCTGGAGAACTCCTAACGGTAAGTGGATTCAATGCAATAGATGGCACGGATGCTGAGCTCGGATTATACAGTGCGTCAGGATTTGGGAATGTTAACAATTTGGTAGATTATATTGAATGGGGTTCAACTGGCCACTTTAGATCTGCATTAGCAGTGACAGCTGGTGTTTGGACCACAGGTGAATTTATTCCTTCATTTGGATCAACAGGGACTATTGCTTTTGACGGTGATGGAGATTTGGCTTCAGACTGGTCAGCTGGGACTTCAACTATCTTGTGTGAAGAAAATGATGTAATGACAGGAGGTTGTACTACTGATGGAGGTACACTTACGGGTGGGCCTTTTGCATTTACAGTTAGTGATGGTGTTGCCGACAATATTACTCCTGGCGCTATAACACTTACCAATAATAGCGGTATGAATTCTCAGTGGGTTGTGACTGATGAAAACGGATACATTTTAGGTTTACCTCCTATGCCTTCTGCTGTTAACTTTGACGGTGCTGGATATGGCACTTGTCTTGTTTGGCACTTGTCTTATGACGATGGGCTTCAAGGGCTTGCTCCTGGCATGAACGCGAACAACCTTGTAGGTTGTCACTCGCTTTCTAATCCTATCTCTGTAACTAGAAATCCTGCTGATGGATGCGAAGCGAATGGTGGTGAATTATTTGGTGGCCCTTTTGCATTTACTGTTAGTGATGGCGTTGCGGATAATATTCCTGCTGGAGCAATTACTTTAGCTAGAAACGGCGGAATGAATTCTCAGTGGGTTGTTACTGATGAAAACGGATACATTTTAGGTTTACCTCCTATGCCTTCTGCTGTTAACT
>CAYWOZ010000136.1:0-9102 GCA_964458675.1 uncultured Saprospiraceae bacterium | reverse complement strand
TTTGTAAAGAATTGGATGGTATATATCCCATTGATATAATCTGAAACATTCACATCCAAATTGTTTTGACCAGATAGACTCTCTACGGTTCTTCCTAGCTTATCGATTATATTCAGACCAATGATTTCATTTGGCACATTATTAATATAAAGCATCTCACTTGTCGGATTTGGACTGATGCTTACGCCATCAATCAAGGTGACATCTACCGAATTTGTCAAACAAGCTGGCTGGGTATACTCAAAGTCTACGCAGCATTCTTCCAATGTCTCATCAAGGCAGATAGTAATCACATCAGAATCGCTATTCTCATTGGGTACTACTCCGAATACATTAAGCGGCAAAGTATTGGTAGAAGTAGTATTCATCAATACTCCATTGATAAGAAAAGTGAATGCTGTGTTACTATTGTTACCGAAATCAAAATTAACAGACATAGAGTATTCATTTCCTCCTATACACTCAAGATCAAATACCTCGATATCTTCTATGATGCATTCTAACTCTTGCTCTTCACAGTCGATTTCACCTATCCCAACATCTGATTGACAATTATTGTCTTGATTGTCAATTACTATGAATTCCCAATCATTATTTTCACTAGCCAATAAGGAGTCTATGATAATAGGCTGTGTAAACCCATCAAAACTACCATAAACTGTCCCATTTCCTCTTATAGTTACACCATCCTGATGATCAGCTTCATACGGGAATGAAATAAATGCGGTAAAGAAACCATTATCTAAGCATTCTATTTCTACCTCTAATTCTCCTATAAAACACTCTTCCTCACAGAATGCGCCTGAAATGTCAAAGACATCTCTGCAAGTTGCAACATTCAAATCTGCAACCACTATAGAATAAGATCCATTATCATTTGGATCTAAGGGTCCTATTTCAATTAAACTACCATCAGCAGTCCCTGCACCGACATCTTCTCCATTCACAAAAATGGTAAAGCTGGAAGTATCTGCACTTTCTACTTCCAAGAATAAAATGACTGCTGGTTCATCTCCACTAATGTCACAATTAAAACCTGCCTCCACTATTTCAAGATTACATTCTTGCGGCTCGTTTGTGCAAACTGGTTGCTGATATTCTAGCACCGAACAACAGTTAGCATTATCATTTAAGCAAATTTCTATAATGTCAAAATCAGAATTTTGTCTTGGAGTAATATTAGTAACCCTTAGAGTACCTGTATTTTCAAATGATTGCACATTACCTCCATTCACTGTTACATCGATAAAGTCGTTGTCCGCATTGAGAATGCTATAGCTTACATTCAAATCGTATGTGCCGTTTGAATTACACTCCGTAGAAAGAAATTCAATAAACTCAACCTCGCACGCATCATTAGTTGATGAGCAGTTTTGAATATTGTCAATGACCACTTCATTACAGCAATTCTCAAATTGGCTATCACAGATCAGAAACCCTATTCCTTCATCACCAACACTGCTTTGAGAAAATGGTCCGACTTGGATAGGCTGTTGCTGCGTACCAAAATGGCCAACAAGTTCTCCTTCAAAATTAGTTATTATAACCTCTCCACTCGTATTATTTGAATTAAAGAATAAATTCACAAAAAATGCCTCTAAAGAATCCAAGCAAACCACCTCATACTCGATAAAACCTATTTCACACTCTTCACCTACTTCACAGTCTGGTTGAGCAAATTCTATTACTTGGCAACAATCAGGATTGTCATTTAAGCAAATTTCAATGATGTCGAAATCAGAGTTTGGTCTTGGGTTTATACCTGTCAAAATTAAGAAACCGTTATTATCAAAAGACTGAATATCACCTCCATTTACGAACACGTCAACAAAGTCATTGTCCCCATTGGATATACCATAAAAAACGCCCACTGAATAAGTACCATTTCCATTACAAGAAAAAGAATCTAATTCAATAAAATCTATTGCACATGGTTCCAGGTCGGTACATACCGGTTGTTGGTATTCGATAACTGCACAACAGTTAGGACTCTCACTTGAGCAAATTTGGATAATGTCAAAATCGCTATTCATTCTAGGTGTGATTCCTTCTACTGTGAAAATTAAGTTTGGATTTACCTCCACATCATAATCAATACCATTAACGTTTACACTGATATCTCTGTTCTCCTCAACATTGTCAATGCCATAGTTTACAACCAGATTGTAGGTGCCATCCACATTACATTCGGTATTGATGATTTCAATAAATTCTACCTCGCATTCATTATTATTTGTATCGCAGTTGGGAATATTGTCGACTGCAACCTCATTACAGCAGTTCTCGAATTGGCTATCACAAATAATAAATCCGATACCTGCGCTACCGATATTGCTTTGGGAAAATGGCCCAACTTGAATAGGCTGTTGCTGCGCACCAAATTGACCAAGGAATGCCCCATCAAAAGTTGTAACTATTACTTCTCCACTGGTATTAGTAGGATTGAAGAAAAGATTCACATTAAATAAGTCTAAGGTGTCTAGGCAAATCGGTTCATACTCAATAAATCCAATTTCGCACTCTTCTTCCTCACAATTTGGTTGTGCATATTCAAATTCTTGACAACAATCGGGATTGTCATTCAAGCAAATCTCAATAATGTCAAAATCAGAGTTTGATCTTGGACTTATCCCAGTAAGAGAAAAGAAACCATTATTGTCAAAGTTTTGGAGATCACCTCCATTTACAAAAACATCGATAAAGTCATTATTCCCATTTGATATTTCATAAAAGACGTTTACAGAATAGGTCCCATCTGTATTACAAGTAAAAGAATCTAGTTCAATAAATTCTATAGCACAAAGCTCTGGATCCATACATTGAACACCAATTACGTTGGATTCCGCAACACAATTTGAATCTAATGGATTAGCTATTGTTATTCCAAATGGCTCAATACCGGAATTTGCTAAAGGGATATTGATTACTATTGGTTGTTCATTTACGTCAAAGAAACCTAGCGTTTGCCCATTTAGATCAGTAATCTGTACTGTATCTCCTTCTAAATCTTCGTGGTCAAACTGTATGAAAACTTCGTACGAAAATTCATCAAGGCATTGATGATCTAATAATACATTAGTAATAGCACAAGATGTATTTGGATTGCAATCTACATCGGTTTCGAAAAAGGCATTACATATTCCACCAGCATCAAAAATCTGAAACTGTCCTTGTAAACTAGTAGATACTTCGAAAGAAGCCTGAACCGCTCCATTGTTCCCGATAGTATTAAACGGACCAAAGGTTTCACCTGTTTGATGTATTATGAAGTACTCAAAGACTTGTGAAGTTCCAAAATTAAAGATATCCAATTCGACTAAATAGTTATCCGTACCCGCTATACATTCCGTTTCTATATTACTGGTCTCTACAATACAATCTTCACAGAAAAATTCCTCAATTATTAAGGTGTCAGCACATGCTGGATAAATAGAATCTTGAAGTATGATGATATATGTCCCAAATTCATTGGTAATCTGTGGGTTTAAGAATATTTGATTATTTGCGCCTATTGCTGCGTCTTGTTGAATAGATCCATTTACGATGAATCGAGCAGCTCCTACGGGATTAAGATTGTCGTAAGTCAGTGAAAATGCAGGAGCAAAGCCCTCACAAAATACCTCGTCAAGGCTTAAGTTGATTTCACATGCGAGGCATTCTGGCTGTTGAAAACTTGTAGTTCTACAGCAAGATGGATTGTCGGTATAGCAAGTAGTAATGGTATGCAAAGTCGAACTTGAATCTACTTCAAGTCCATCAATAATAAATGGTGATGTACTCGGTGGTACATATCGTCCAATAAATTCATTATCTAGGTATACTTTTAAAGTCAAGGTGTCCTGAAAGAATAAGGAAAGATTATATGTTCCATCTGGATTACATGATGTAGAAGAATCGAATTCTTCAGTGCAATTTTCAATACAAGGCGCTACTTGAGTAGTTAGCGTATCGCCACAGCTAAGAAACTCTGCATCTCGTACGACTACTTCATATACACTTTGTGGATTAGGGTTAAAAATGGCTATGGTCTGAGATTGATTTTCTCCAACAGTAGCATTTCCTACAAATTCGTCATTGATAAAAATGTGCCCTTCAGAATCTGGATTAAGAAAAGTATAATTTATCTCAAATTGTAAAACACCATCATTACAATAAGTGTCAACAAAGAAGATTTCTGAAAGACAGGAATCTGCACCAAAATCACAGACTCCCTCGAAGTCAATGGCGCTACTACAATTAGTGCTAAATGTACTAACTACTTCCACAGTATGTAAATTAGACCCATTTGGGTTAAATAATATGGGCGATAATACAATCGGTTGAAATTCCGCAGAGTGATTTCCAAAAAAGGCACCATCAAAAAATATAGATACAGAATCTACATTTGGGCTGTGCTCGAAACTTACAAATGCGTTGTATTCTCCAAATGGAGTACATCCGTCTTGCTCAACTTGAACATTAGAAATACAATTTTGAGCATTTGACACATTGTGAAATCCTAAGGTGAACAATACAAATAAGAAGAGTAAACTTTTTTTCATCGGGATGCCTTTTTTATGGCGTTAATTAAATGTTTATGTTTTTGCATTAGAGAGTTATCTATTAAGAAGAGCCTGGAAAAATCACATGCGCTGCATTTGGTAGACTTCTTTAACTTTTAAGCAATTTTTGTTGATTGGGCTGTTGTACGTGTAAATTGTGCTTAAACACTGCATATTGTTGTATGCTTTACATATTATATGTGACAAGCTTAGTGTTCGCACAAATCAATAATGTCAAACATATAATGTCGAAAATCCTATGAAAAGCCTTGAATTTTATGATGTAGCTATCCGAGAATTCGGTTGTGTTAGGTTAAGAAGTGGATTCTATATTGCAAGATTAAGAAATTGTGACTTTTTTTGCGAGGCTTATATTTGATCTAACAGAACCTCTATCCCGACGATAGAATTGTCGAAGATGAGGTGCCTAAATTTACTGGCAATTATAGCTTAGCGATTGACTAAACCGTAACTGCCAGTAAAAGAAGCCTTGAAATTTGGTTTACATTTTTACAAAACGCTTGCTTATTACCTGATTGTCTTTGCTTGTAAAAAGCACGGTATATACCCCTTTTGTATAGTGCGATACATCAAGCTGTATATCCCTATTGGCGTTTATTTGCTCGATAGAACGACCAAGGTTGTCGACAATTTTAAGACTTATTATTTCCTCTGGGATTTGATTTATGTTTATCATTCCTCTAGTTGGATTTGGACTTAGCACTACATTTTCAAGCATATGAGCATCAACAGAACTAAATAAGCATGAAGGAGTTTCAATAGTATAATCTATACAACAGTTTACTAAAGCTTCATCAATACAAATTGTAATATTCTCCAATTCACTGGAATTTGTTGCCGTTAAGCCAGTTAAGTCCAATGGTAGAGAGATTGCACTTGAAGTATGAATCAATTCGTCGTCCATATAAAATGAAAGTGGAGCATTTACGTCAGAATCCACCTCGAGGTCTATAGACAAAGCATAGTCACTTACACTATTGCACGTGATATCGAATACAGTTAAGTCACTCAAACCGCATTCAGTAATTTCATTTTCGCATTTTGGGAGACTAAAGTTTCTTCCCTTCCAGAACCTTCTATGAATATCACCCACAGGATATATCCCAAGGTTAAACTCTTCATTATTAGCATCTAGGTAAATATTATTTAAAGTAAGCGGTCAAGGGCCGCTAAAATGATTGGAGTAATTGGAATAACTGTTTGAAAAACCTTGAATGGACAAATTGATACATTCAAAACCGTTTTCGAAAAAATTGTGATCAACAAGCAAGTTATAAGAACCATTATCATTGCATTCAATATCTATTATCTCCACCATACAATCCGGGCATGCTATAGTTTCAGAACAATCCGAAATTCCGAATTCCTGTTCCCAAACGCAAGATTCATCACCTTGCGAAACTATTTTTAACGATTGTAATGAACCCAGTGAATACTCACCGATATAGCTTTCTCTAAAGCCTCCAATAGAAGACATGGATTCTATATATTCATCATCGACAAAAACATCTACAGTCTCCGTATACTCTGATAAATGCACTGTATCTATCTGGTGTAGAGAGGCAATCATAATTTAAGCTGACTTCATTTATACTGCACATTTGATTGTCCAAACAGCTAGGTTGTAAGTATTCAAGTGTTTTACAGCAATTATTAGAGTCATCTAGACAAATTTCTATAGTATCGTAGTCGCTGTTTTCGTTTGGTGTAACATTTATGCGGTCAGAGCCCCAATGTGATAACCATCCAGTAGGTCCTCCGTTAATAGAAATGAAATTACCGTTTGAAATTACACTTACGTTGTAGGTGCCATCCACCAAGCACGTAAAAGAATCTACTTTGATAAGAATGTTCTCACACGGGTCGGGAGGTAGGATGCACTCAGGTTGAGTGAAGTCTACCTTGGCACAACAATCCTGAATACCATTGACACAGATTTCAAGATTTCCGTTTTCATTATTTGATAGAGGGTCAATGATAACCATTGAAAATGAGCCGTTATTCTCAAAGGCTCTCGGGGCGGATTCATTGGCGCTTATCAAAACTACATTTTCGGTAGCACTAATAGCTTGATAAGTCCCAAATACATTATATGTTCCATCATTATTACATGTAATAGAAGAAATATCAATAGCCTTTACAGAGCAGAAATCTGGGTCACAGTCTGCACTAACTCTAAAACTAGCGCTGCATGGAGCAGCCACACCAACTACTTCAAATTCATCGACATTAGTCGGCGAGATGAATTCTATATGTATGGTATTGATTGAGCCTGATGCGTTGTATGTTCCGAAATTTTGATTTGATCCTTTAGCAATGAGGTTTACTTCATTTATTGGATCTATTCCTATATTCAATACATCTAATGAAATGTGATATTCGCCTGCTATGCATTCCGTTGTCAAATTCGCGATTTCTAATGTGCAATATTCTTCACAAGTTATGTTTTCAAGAATCAAAGTATCCGCACAGGTCTTGTTTAGAGTGTCTTGCAATACAATAGTGTAAATTCCATTGGGAGAAATAAAGCCTGGTGCTAAGAAAGCTGATCCATATTCATCTGCATTTATTGGGTTATTATGCGCAAGGCCATTAATATAAAATTGAGCACCAATACCTTGGTTTATATATGTGTATTGAACTTCGAATTCAGGAACAAATTGAAAACAGTCAGCAGTCAATAAGTCGAGACTAATTTGGCATTCCAGGATGGGACTGCAGCCAACTTCTGTTGAAAATTCAACTTCACAAGTGTTAGTTGTGTCATGCAATCTGAATTGACCTTGCAATGAGAATGGAATCTGAGCTTCAATAGTAGCAATAGAATTATTTGAAGTGATGGGTCCAAAAACTTGACCACTTGAAAGATGTTGAATATAATATTCGGTCACAACAAAAGAACCTTGGTTGAAGACCTGTAGTTCTAATGTGTAATTATCTTGATCAATAGTGCAGTCTGTTGATTTACTTCTTATTTCGAGTTCGCAGTCATAACATTCCGATAATATAGTAGGCGTTTCGATGATGCAGCCTTGAGATTGGTTGTTTTCAAGAATGAATCCTATTGTTCCATTAGAAGAATAATTGTTGAATACTTCGATGGATATTGGTTGATTTGTCACATCAAAGGCTCCATAATTAATTCCGTAAATGTCTTTTATCCAAATTTGATTATCAGGAATTCCAGAATGATCAAAACTTAATAGTACAGTATAAGAGTCTAGGTAATCGCATTCTGTATCTATCTCAATATTTGTAATTGAGCAAGGCTCTGGAGTGCAATCCACTTCAGTAACAAAATTTGTATTGCAAAAAGACCTGGAAGCAGTGACTGTAAATTCACCTTGCACATCTATTGGAGCGGTAAAAGCAATATGAAAATTGTTATCAGTCTCATCTACATTAAAGTATCCAAAATGATTTTCATTTGAATTAACCCTAACCTGAGATGTTGGGTTGGGGCCAATGTTCAATACATCAAATGAAATATCGTATTCTTCCATATCTTCACTGCAGTTTGTCTGAAGATTTACTACCTCTAAAGCGCAGTCGTGGCATATAAAGCCTTCCACTAGAATGGTATCGGCACAGTCTGTATTGACGGTATCTCTCAATATTATGGTATAATTCCCATCAATATCGAAGATGTTCGGATCTAAGAATATAGATACATTTTCGCCCGGTTCTGCATCCTGGATGCGATTTCCGTTGATGTAAAAGCGAGCTCCGCTTGTAGGATTTAGATAATCATAGCTCAGATTATAAGCTGGATTATAAAAGTTGCAATTGATTTCTTCAAGGCTTAAGTTGATGTCGCATTCTTGTGCTATATTATTATTTGAAAATGCAAAGGCAAATAGGATGGAAAGAAAAAATGGCTTGAAATTCATTTCTAGTTTTTTTTAATCCGATACGGATTAGGTGGTTAGTTAGAATAAAATTATAAAACGAAAGGCTTGAATTATATTAAATCTAATTAATAGAGCCCGTAATCGGCTGAATCATTGCATCAATGTTGACGCCTTAGTATTTTGCTAGTCTTTAAAATTAGCCTAATAAACAATATCTTTTGATCCGCGTGAATAGAATGTGTGACATAATGAAGAAGAAGGTTTGATTCGCATATTTTTGAATGAATTAAATCACTATACGAATGTGCTTGATATCTCTAATCGAATACAGAAGTAATTCTTAACCTATATTTTGATATTGTTTTATGTATTAAGAAAAACCTAGTAAATCCTTGACAATCTATCGGATATAAAGTCAGAGAGGTCTGCAGTCAAATAGAGCAGAATCTGTTTTAGTCATTTCAAACCGGGTGAGTGGTAGGAATGATGGGCTAATTGGGAAGGGTAGCGTAGCCTAGCTAGCCCAGTCCGCAGCTTGCAGGCTTGCTTGGTGTGGACCGCAGCGAATGCGGAGTCATGGATGACACGACCCTATGCCAATGCTAAAGTACACGATAGTGAACTGCAGGCATGAGCATAGGGGCACCTCCAAATAAAAATTATTTTAAACTTCGTCTTCTTCTACTATG
>CAYWOZ010000135.1:0-9144 GCA_964458675.1 uncultured Saprospiraceae bacterium | reverse complement strand
GACCAACAACAAACAAAAGATAATATGATAAGTAGGCTTATTCTCATTTTATTTCTCTTGAGGTAATATCCATTTTTTATGGTGCCATCCTCGCTTTTCTTTGGCTAAATCAACGTTTGGGTCAACAAGCAGACTACTTCGTTTTCCATTCATAGTCACCTTGCTCTGGCAAGTCACCTTGCAGTCTTGCCATCCCTTATTGGTATAATGGTCGCGAAGATAATGAGCGAATTGTAAAATCATATCTGCTTGCGTACTCATCATCTTAATTTGTTGAGGAGCTAAGAAATCTGAGTTATTTACGTATTCAATTTTTTGGCTATCTCTGTCTTCTACCTTAAATGTCGTATGACCTGCTTTTTCCATAAGCATTACTCTCCAGGAAAATCTATAGCCCTGTTCTGTCCAATACAAATCACCTGGATACATAAGATGTCTAAAAGGCAAAATTAGTTGGACGGCGAAGAAGGCAGCTAGAAATATAAGTTTAGGTTTTTGAAAAGAGTGCGTAAATATTTCTTGTGCTTTATCAAAACTAGCCCCTAAGTAGGACAGTAGGTCTTGGTGAAATTTTGCACCGAAGAATATAAGCGTACACAAAATCATGATGTACGGAAACATACCAATTTGAAAAAGCAAGGCGGTCATTAAGTGGAATACGACTACGGCAATGTAGGCTAAGGGACGAGTGCTAGGAATGAGAAGCAGGAAGACAATGCTCAAATCATAAACGGCACCTGACCAACTGAAAGCATAAGCTACCCATTCTTGTTCTAATAGCCCTCCGATAATCGGGGTGCTCGAAAGCGCAGGAAGCCATAGTTTGAGCGGCATTGCATCGAAAAGCCAGGAAGGCGTAAGTTTAGCAATACCCGCAAAGAAATATACAAAACCCAATTGAAGTTTGAAGATGTTTATCATCCATGCAGGTATGGTAAATGCCTTTTTTACGGATTGGCGTAAAACATCTATGGAGAAAGCACGATGGGCTGGAACTAATACAAGAAGTCCAGCAATGATGCTGACAAAATAATAATGATTGAGATAGTTGGTTTTGTCAATCAGTTCTACATAGGTAAAAAGGAGAAAGAATAGAATAGTGGAGACGCGATAAAAAGCGCCTAACATAATACCAATGGCAGTAATAAAAAGCATAAAGAAAACTATATACATGCCTTGTTCTCCTAAGGGCTTTATCCAATCGAAACCGTAGTAGCTAAAATAAAAAATTGGATTCGTGTATAAATCATGAATCCAACCATTGAAGTAAAATCTAAAAATACTTATCGCCATGATGGCACCAAATAGTATACGAAAACTTACTAAAGGTGCTATGGAAGTTTGGCTATATAAGTGTGCTTTGATTTTGGACATAATATTTTACTAATACATCCAAATTAATCTCCATCATTGTCTTGATTAGTAAGCGTGATACCCATCACGGATACCATGTCTGACTTGACTAAGGTTACGAAGTCTTGCAATTGCAAAAAGAGGTCTACGAGTTTTTGATTATCACTTTCTATCTGGAAAGTAAAGTCATCTTCTAGGTCATTGGCTAGGCTTATTGATTCTGTAAGTAAGGATTTTGCATCCTCCACTATTTGCTCTTGACCAATTTCGATTAAGTAATCATAGATAGATGCCCCAGAAATATTATTTCTATCAGTTCCATTAAATAAATCTCGATAAGCTTGAAGACTAGCTATTAATAATCCTTTAGATTGTCCAGCATAAAGTGCTTCGGTTGTAGTAGGTCTTACTACACCCGAGGTGCGCACTCCAGAAGGTATAGCCACCTTACCGTCTCTCAAAGAACGCTGAAAATGAATGTCAACAGAATTCATAATAATGCCTAAAGCCGAACCGACGTCAGTGCCACTACTTGTACTAGATTTGAAGTTGTTGATAAACTCTCCACTGTTAAAATCATTCGCTACCGTAGCAGTAGAACTCTGCATTATAGATACAATACTGTTTAGATATTCTACTCGATTCGGGTCGCTTTGAAATTGTTCTATGGTAGTGGCATCATCAAAGGCATTGAGTAAATAATCTAAACTAGGAAAACCAGTTGCATCAAAATTGGATAGGTTGTTTAGTTCAAATACTTCTTCTGTAATATTTGTTTCTATTTTTTCATCATCTGCAGGGTAGGTGTTTATTATTCTTTCCAAAGCTATATCAGTAGCAGGACCATAAGAATAAATAGATGCATATTGCCAAGATTCCCATGCGCTTAGAAGTTGAGTCCTCATGGCTGCTAATTCATCCGTTCCGATTTGTCTACTAAACAAATCCACACTGTCATCTAGCAAGTCCAATTCTAAGTTGAAGTCATCAAAGGCAGTCGAAATCATGTTGTCTGCTGTAAAAGTGGCGATGTTAATTCTCAATTCTGCAAGTGCAGGGTCCTCGGAATTGTTATCATCATCTTTGCAAGCAACAGCAAGTAGCATGAATATGCTTGCGAACAGCAAAAATTTGGAGAGTGATTTCATGAATGGTTTTTCTTTTTTCTTTTATAGTTCGTCTTGTACTGCTTCCAAACTAGGGTAATTTTCTACTAGTTTTCGTTTTGCTTCCGTTAAGCCTTCGCCATTTACGGTCCAAAAGTTTCCATCCAAACCAAAATCTACATTTTGGATATTGTGTAATTCGGAAAGCGAAATAATTCGTCTAGGGCTATAAGTCAATGACCTTGCAAACATATAGGCCTCTGATAGGGTATGTAGCAATTCGCCTGTATTACCCGCATTCAAATGGCCTTGGCTCAGATTGATATAATGTATTGTAGAAGCCGCAGCTAATAATTCTAGTTCTGTATATAAGATGTCTCTACTTTCGTTTTTGGTGTTCAAGTCGTTGGCTACGATGGCTTCGCGACCATCTCGGTAAGCATTCATAATTCTATCAGATATTCCAATAACTGGGTCCACAATATTAGAGTAGTTACTCCAGAATGCTACCTCGTCTTCTCTTTCTTCCAACCAGTTAGAGCCAAAATCTCCAGGAGCAGTAAAATAACCAAATGCTTCATCCCAGTGGTGTTCTAATGCAGTGTAGTTTTCACCCTCTTCAATGGAAATATTATTTACATCATCTCCGGTGCGTTCATCAGTTAGATAGGTATTATAGATTTGGTGCAAAAACACACTTCCCATCAAGCCTTTTTCAATAAACTGGGTAAACTCTTGGCCATTATCATTTACTAGGATATTGGTACCCGCAGTTTCTCTTGCAATAAGCCCTGCTTGACCATTGCTAGCTGGGGAGTCAGATTTACTCGCTATAGCTGCCTGCTCAAAAATATCACCATAGTAGTCTGTGTCTAAGTCAGGGCCAAAGACCTTGTCTTCAAGCTGCTTTGAAGAGTCGAAAGAGAATAAGCCATTACCATTCTCGCCTTCATTTCTGAATGCTTCTCTAAGCGTTATCGCTTCGATAATTTCTCCAGCATCTCCAGACTGGAGATAAGTTTTAATTTCCGCAAGATGCATAGATCTGTCTGTTTGGCCAGAAAAATCAACGGTACTCGCATTATCTCTATTAAATATGTACAATGAGGGGTCGTCCTCCAAGATTGGCTCAGGAGTGTTGTCATCATCTTTGCAAGACATAAAAGCAGCCAAAGCAAGGAATAGAATTGCCAAATAACTAAATTTTCTCACTGTTTAAGGTTGTAAAGCTTTAAAAAATAGAGGTTTCTTTATTCTTATTAAGACTTAGTCTAAATAAGCTTAACGATGGCAAATGTATATTATAAGAGGAGAATATGCAAGGTAAACGGGGCTAATTTTATGTTAATTTTCCCTTTTCAAGTATAAGTGAATTTATAGCTGTAATAGTTCCTTGATTCACAGTTTATTATAATAAATGACGCGATGTAAGTAATTCTTGAATTAACATTTGCATCCTATAAGTCGTCTCTTTAGGTGAAGGTTAAGTTAATTCGGATACGAATTATTGCACATCTAAATAATGCGACTAAATTTGCGCTCGAATTAGAAAACTAAATGCTTCTAAATTGATTTACCTACTATGATACTAAGACAAACATTTTTTTTCCTCTTTCTTTGCATTACTTTCACCTCACTTGCACAGGAGTCCACCCTTAGCGGCTACATCAAGGATGCTGATTCAGGAGAGACCCTAATAGGTGCTTCTGTTTTTATCCCTTCCTTATCTGTTGGAACTACATCTAATGAATACGGATTCTATTCCATCACCGTCCCTTCTGGAGCCTACAAGGTAGAGTACTCCTACATTGGGTTCGATACTAAGATAATTGATATCACCTTAAGTGGTAATCTGACCAAGGATGTAGAGATGGGAGAGGATGTCACTCAGTTAACAGAGATTGTGGTGACTTCTGAAGCGGAAGACAATAATGTCTCTAGCACTGAATTGTCAGTGAATAAACTAGACATACGAACCATCACTAAGATACCTGCCTTATTAGGAGAGGTAGATGTGATACGAAGTATTCAACTTCTGCCTGGTGTGTCTACAGTAGGAGAAGGTGCTACTGGCTTCAATGTTAGAGGGGGAGGAGTTGACCAGAACCTTGTTCTATTAGATGAAGCACCAGTGTATAATTCTTCACACCTTTTTGGATTCTTCTCAGTTTTCAATCCTGATGCGGTGAAAGATGTGAAGTTGTACAAAGGAGGTATTCCGGCCAGATATGGAGGAAGGCTTTCTTCAATATTGGATGTGAGAATGAAAGAAGGTAACAACAAGAAGTTGGCTGTTTCTGGAGGGGTTGGTTTTATTTTTAGTCGACTTTCGATAGAAGCTCCTATTGTCAAAGATAAAGCTTCTTTTATCCTTGCTGGTCGTAGGTCATATATTGATGTTTTAGCAAAACCATTTTTGAACGATGACTTGGCAGATACCGCATTAAACTTTTTTGACGTAACACTCAAAACTAATTATAAGATAAGCGAAAAGGATAGAGTTTTTCTGTCGGGATATTTAGGCAGAGATAATTTTAGATTTGGAGAAAATGCAGGATTCGATTGGGGTAATAGAACGGCTACGCTTCGATGGAATCACCTCTTTAGTGATAAACTCTTTTCTAATTTCACCGGCTACTTTAGTAATTATGATTATCAAATCATGTTTGGCTCAGACAATCAGAATAGTTTTGATTGGGATGCTTCTATCCAGAACCTTAGTTTAAAGGCAGACATATCCTATTTTCTCAATCCTAAGAACCTCATTACTTTCGGAGGTCAGGCTATTCAATATGAATTTAAGCCAGGTAATGCAGTTGGTGTATCGCAAGGCGAGACGACAGAGTTTTCTGTTCCCTCCAAGTTTGCTTTAGAAGGTGGATTATTTGTTGAAAATGAACAAACCATTAATGACAAAATTTCTTTGCAGTACGGTTTACGTTTGTCTTACTTCAATTATTTAGGAGAGGGACTAGCGTATACTTTTGCAGATACGGAACCAGGTGAGCGCAAAGAACTTATTGAAGTCTCAGAGCCATTTGAGCAGTGGGAAAGCATTCAGCAATACGTAAATTTAGAACCAAGAGCTTCTATCAAGTATCAATTGGATAATACTTCTTCTTTGAAGTTTGGATACAATAGGATGTCTCAATATCTGCATCTGATTTCTAATAGTACAGCCGCTTCACCTTTAGATGTTTGGTTGCCAAGTACGAATAATCTAAAACCACAGTTAGCTAATCAATATGCCCTGGGGTATTTCAAGAATTTTGAAAACAATAAATATGTTACTTCAGCAGAAGTATATTATAAAACTTATGAAAATCAACTAGACTATATAGATGGAGCAGATTTGTTTGTCAACGAATTAATAGAAGCAGAACTGCTTGCGGGTGATGGACGAGCATACGGTTTAGAAGTGCAGATTGAAAAGAAGAAAGGACAGTTCACAGGATGGATTAGTTACACGCTCGCACGCTCAGAAAGACTTGTGGAAGGCATAAACAATGACGATTGGTTTGCAAATCGTTTTGACCAGACGCATAACTTATCTACCACCTTGTTTTATGAGTTAAATGATCGATGGACATTTTCTACCAACTTTGTTTACAATACAGGTACTCCAGCAACCTTCCCGACAGGACGAATTGAGCAGCAAGGATTCGCTATACCAGAAGTGTCCAATGATGTGCGTAACAATGTTCGCATCCCTGACTTTCATAGACTAGATGTTTCTGCTACTTTTAGAAGTAAAAAGTATAATGAGAAAAAATTCAAAGGCGAATGGATATTCTCTGCTTACAATGTGTACAATAGAAGAAACCCTTTTTCTATCTTCTTTGAGCAAGACGAGGTACGTACAGTGAGCGGTGATCCTATTAGAACACAGGCCATACGCCTATCGGTTATTGGTTCTATTATTCCTTCTGTAGCTTACAATTTCAAATTTTAAATCGATTCCAATGACCAATAGATATATAATTTTTATTTCTGTTTTTGCCTTCGTATTATTCAACTGTGAAGACCCTATTGATGTAGAGCTGAGTCCGACCAATGGACAAGTAAACGTAGATGCTTGGATCAATAATAAATCAGAACCACAAACTATCAAACTCAGAAGAGTAAGCCCATTTTTTGATTCTAGTCCTTCTCCTTCTATCAATGGAGCATCTGTGATGGTGTTTAATGATTCAGGCGCAGAATTTGTTTTTGAGGAAGTTGATAATACAGGAGATTATATTTGGACACCAGCACCTGGAGAAACCTTAGGAGAGGTAGGTACAGAGTTTGGGCTGAATATACAAATAGAAGACCAACAATATGTTTCTGCTTCTACGATGAATAGAGTTCCGGTTATAGATAGCTTGATTACAGAATTTCAAGAAGAAGAATTAGGAATGGTAGAAGGTATCTACGCAGAAATTTTTGCGAGAGACTTTGTAGGACCTGGAGATGCGTACTGGATTCAGACTTTCAAAAATGAAGCATTTTTAAATAAACCCTCTGAGATTGTCAATGTGTTTGACGCAAGTTTTACACCAGGAGGAAATGTAGACGGCGTTACTTTTATTTCTCCGATTCGTATGTCGGTTAATCGAGATCCAGACCCTATGGATTCGGATTCGGAAGACACTAGTGATGTCGCGCCATGGGCAGTAGGAGATAGTATTCGAGTAGAAATTCATTCACTAAGCGTGCCAGCTTTCTTTTTTCTTGAGGCGGCACTCACACAGTTGACCTTAGGAGATGCAGGTATATTTGCAGAACCACCAGCTAATGTACCGACCAATATTGTTCCACTAAATGCAGAAACTCCAGCTGACGAAGCGGTAGGCTTTTTTAATGTAGCTGCCGTTTCTAGTGAGGGGCATATTATAGAGTAGAGTTATATTTTTGTTTTTTATTTGGGCGAGTATCCGACTGAAAAAGTCGGATACCAGGCTGTCCAGTGGTCCACGTTCGTTCCCGTGCTGCGCACCTGCTGCTATCGCATCAGCACTTCCCATCCTTCTCGCAAAAAATTAAATCGTAAGGGCACAACGCCTCGCGACCTAAAGCTGTTGAGGCGCAACGCTTTGCGCCCAAAAACTGAAAGTGCACGAAGCTTTGCACCTAAAAAAAATGACCAGAAAAATAGATTAACTACAAGTCTTTAAGTGCCTAAAAAAATAAAATAATACTAACTATCTATGCCCTGAAAGGGCAAAACAAAATAGCGATGGATGAAACCCATCTAAACTAGTATAAAACATTCAAGCCCTGAAGGGGCGCAACAGAAGTTACTCTATTGTATTTTGCTCACGCATAAAATTTATTATCAAAAGAAATTCTATCTTACAAATAAATTTGAAGAAGCACTGTATGCACTTTCCTTTCTTGATGCTGATCATATTGATTTTCGCATGTTGCAGCACCGTGCCTGAAAAAGGAAACTCTTCAGAAACTACTATAGAAGAAAACCCCTTCTTTCGAAACACTAACACAAACGTAGATTCTATACTCGAATTTAACTCTATCATTCTATCCATATTCGAAGACAGCAAAGGAGTAATGTGGTTTGGCTCTTGGTGTGATGGAATGGCGAAGTACGACCCCAAAGATATCTTCCCATCTGGAGCGAAAAAGTTTACTTATTATAATGTCAATAATGGAATCCCAGGAAAAGAAATAATAGAATTCAACAATCGAAAGGTACCTAGAGGGAATGCAGTTCGAGATATATATGAAGATGCCAATCAAAATATAATTATTGCCACTTTAGCCGGTGTCGCCAAATATGATGGAACAAAATTTACAGAGCTATTACCGATAGGCGAGAAGCAAGAGATTTCAAAAAGCCTAGCCTATGTAGCTGGAAACTGGCAGCGAGAATACGAAAGCCTTTGGTTCGGAAACATCTCGACCAATGGCGTATACAAATTAGAATCAGATACCTTAAGACAATTTACGTTTCCAGAACCTGCTGAAGAAAGCAATGGTTTTAAAAGCCAATACGCCATGTATTCCCACACCAAAGATAGAGAAGGAAATATTTGGTTTGGGACCGAAGGAGGAGGCATCTTTCGGTATGGGATAGATGGAATCAATTTGATTAACCCTGCTCAGGAAAAAGGAATCGTAAGATGTATTTTTCAAGATGTTTCAGGCTTGGTATGGATAAGTAATGTTTTAGAGGGAGTATTTACTTACGACCACAAAGCCTTTTTAAAAGGCGAAGAGTATTTCACTTGTTTTACAAAAGCAATGGGATTCAACACCTTGAGTGAAGTCCGCAGCCAGAATCTAAAAGATGATAAAATGTTCGACACCGTTCAGACTATTGCCCAAGATGATAATGGCGTCTTATGGTTCGGTACATTTGGAAATGGACTTTGGTCCTATGATTCAAGCCAGCTACCTGACTTAGCTTTTACCCACTATTCAAAAGACAATGGCTTACCAAGCAATACCGTCAAGTCTATCTTAAAAGATAAAAGTGGAAAATTGTGGTTTGGAATAGGAGAGAATTATACCCATTTATACCATTTTGATGGAAAAGAATTTCTTAGGATAGATAAGTAATTTTCTGATTGGTCTATGATTTTCCAAGCTTAGTAGAGGATATTTTACTTTATAATCCTTTTTTATTATTTTTAAACAAACAGAATATAATGGAGATCCAATCCTTAAAATGCAATCATTGCTC
>CAYWOZ010000134.1:0-9303 GCA_964458675.1 uncultured Saprospiraceae bacterium | reverse complement strand
CTAAATGAAATTTACATTCTTTCAGAGGTTAATACAGGTGCCCTAAGGTTATCAGCCGCCCATCCGCAAGCGGTTCACTTCGTTCATCGCCTTAACTTCGAAAAATTTCATTCAAAAACTTATGCGAAATATAAAACGTCAATGGCATAATTCTTAAGATTGAATCTTATCTATTATTGTTTGTGGCTGATTGAGTTCATCCCACAACTGGATATCATCACGATAGGTATCGTATAGCTTAATAAATTCTCTTGCACACTTGGAAGCAAAAGAAGTAGGTGCATTACTTAGAATACAAATAGCAACATTGTCATTCCGATTGTAAAGTAATTCACTTCTATATTGATTCACGTAGCCGCCATGATAGACATATTCGCCTGGGGAATTTTTCTTATCCAGAATTCTCCAACCTAATGCATAATGTGCATTTCTTATCCCCTTCCATCTTTGGTAATACTTCTTACGATTCTTAGTATTTACTATTGGAGTGAAAACTTCATTTAATACTTCGTCAGAAATGACTTCATCATGTTGACCCATTAATAACTGGAGCCACTTACTCATATCTGAGACACTTGCATTTACACCACCAGCAGAAGTAGCATTATAGTATTTAGATGAAATCTTTGTTGGTCTCCATCCTCTTTTCTTACTATAGTAATGAGGTAAGGATGCATTGTCGCAATTCCTTATATCCTCTCTTGAAGTAGAAGCGTCTTCCATGCCTATTGGCCCAAATATTTTATTATCCAAAAGCTGATTATAGCTTCTACCTGTAGCACTTTGAACTATATCTTCAATCCATGAATATCCAGCATTTTGGTAGCTATACACCTCGCCTGGATCACCAATCAATTTAAGCCCGCCTAGCTTTTCTTTGATCCTCTCTATGGAACTCCTTTTCTCAAGCATATCTGTATAAGCATGGTAAGGTAAACCACTAGTATGAGATAAAATATGTTTTATTTCTAGTTCGTTGGTATGGACGCTATCTCCTAGAATAAAATCAGGTAGGTATTCTTTTACTTTGTCATCCCAATTTAATGATTCTTCTTCCACTAAAACTGCAGTAAGTACTGAGGCAAATCCCTTCGACAAAGAACCTACTCGAAAAACAGAATTTTCATTTACCAATTCCTTCGTCTTTCTATTTCTGTAACCTAGGCCTTCTGTATAAACTACTGTACTATCCATCACGATAGCAATGGCTGCTCCTGGCTGCCCAATACGTCTAAGTAATTGTTTTGCTTGCGCATCAAAGTCGGCGATAAAAGCTTGTTTTACTGGATTTACTTCTTGAATAATGGCAGGCGCTTTCGAACTGGTATCTACTGTTTGGGCTGCCTCTTCTGAACTGAACATGCTCATCAAAAACCCAAACCAAACAGAAAAAGTAGATAAATATTTAAATGTCATTTTTAGCCGTGCGTTTATAGTGTATTCTTGGGCAATACTTCTTCATAACGAGAAGAATCTTTAAAGTAAACCATCTCCGAGAAAAGGGGAAAAGTGCAAAAAGTATTCCTTTACTAAGGGATAATCACTTTTCATTTGAACATGATTAAGTAGCGTATATACTATGTTAGTCCCCAGGCAAGTATGGAATGAGACTGCAAAAATAGATTTTTTTGTAGGATATCAAAACAATAGATAAAAAATACTATGTATTCTTCTGAATATGAGTTATTTGTTTACGAAAAATCGGAGATAGAATTTTCCAACATACCCTCAAAGCCTAGAGAATTAGGGCTTTTTTATTACTTATCGATGAGCTCATATTAAGTATAACTTTATTTGTTAAAATCTGACATAGCCCTTCCTGCTCCTATAGTACCGAAGGCTAAAATGGCTTTAGCGGCTTTTTCTTTTAGTGGCCCTATTGCCTGCTCTTCCTCTATGGTCCATTCTCCTAATACAAAGTCGACTTGTTTACCCTTTGAATACTGACTTCCAATCCCAAATCGAAGCCTGGCGTAGTTGTTTTGACCAAGCTTTTCATCAATATCTTTAAGTCCATTGTGCCCACCGTCTTTGCCCTTGGTGCGCATCCTCATTTTTTCATAAGGAAGATTTAGATCATCGAGGACTACGAGTAGATTTTCCAACTTTATATTATGCTTTTGCAGCCAATAGCGCACAGACTTACCACTTAGGTTCATAAATGTATTCGGCTTAAGTAAAATAAAGGTCCTCCCTTTGAACTTAAAGCTTGCTATAGCTCCTAGGTGTTCATTCTCGAATTCTACTTCTCTTTGTTTCGCTAAAAAATCCAGGATCTCAAATCCTATATTGTGTCTAGTGTTATCATACTCGGCGCCAATATTGCCCAAGCCTACTATCAGATACTTCATGATATCAGGTTCTACTTGTTTACTTGTAAATAATTCTTTGAAAAAATCTATCACACTTATATTATTAATGGTAAGGTAATTTTTTGAAAACCTTAAATCACGAAATACCAATAATGTGATTATTAACACTTTAAGAAAACAGGAATTAATTTTAAATATAGTGCTAATCAGTGATTTAACGTTTAATTACCAAACCATTGCGGTTAATATGGGTCAAAAATAAATAAAGCTTTTGACTTTAAATTTGAAAGCTTAATTACCTTTGAGTACACTCACTAAAAAAACGAATATGTCCATAAAAGCAGACGAATACCCCAAGTATTTTGCTCCTTATGTGCAACTTGCTGTAACGGACCAATCATTATATAAGACGTTCGAGACAAGTTTTGCAGAAGACCTCGCTTATTTACAGGCTGTTCCTGAGGATAAGAAAGATTTCACTTATGCTGAAGGTAAATGGACGGTTGGCCAAGTATTTCAGCATATTATCGATGTGGAGCTCATTATGGCGCATCGCGCCATGAGAATATCAAGACAAGACAAAGTCAATTTACCAGGTTTTGACCATAACGCATACGCTCAAGTAGCCAATGTAGAGAATAAGAGTCTTGCACAGCTTTGTAAAGAACTCAAGACTGTAAGAAATGTTACTTTATTACACTTCAATAATCTAAATGAACAGGCTCTTAGCATTAAGGGGAGCGTATCTGAAAACACAGTTTCTGTTCGTGGATTGGGGTATATAATAATAGGCCACTTAAAACATCACATAAAACTTTTTAAAGAGAACTACTTCGTAAATGCCTAAATTTTCAGATAGTCTTAATTTTCTTTCCAAACTCACGGTAGGCCGTGTTGTAAATGTGGTCAAGATATTAACTTCCTATTATTACACCCGATGGAGTGGAAAACCAGTGCAATGGGGTATGCCGATGACTGTCTCTATAGAACCAACCACTGCATGTAACCTCAAATGTCCAGAATGCCCGTCAGGATTGCGAGCCTTCTCTAGACCAACAGGTAATTTAAAGATTGACTTTTTTAGAAAAACTATTGATGAGTTATATTCCAACCTACTTTATTTAATATTCTACTTCCAAGGAGAACCGTATATCAATCCAAAGTTTTTGGACATGGTCAAATATGCACATGACAAGGGTATCTACACCATCACCTCTACAAATGGTCATTTTCTCAATAGTGCCAATGCAAGAAAAACCATAGAGTCTGGGCTAGATAGAATGATTATATCTGTAGATGGCACTACGCAAGAAACCTATGAAAATTATAGAATTGGTGGACGCTTAGATGTTGTTCTACAAGGAGCTCGGAATATGGTCGCCATGAAAAAGGAGATGAACTCGAAGACGCCTCATTTGATTTTCCAATTTCTCGTTGTCAAGCCTAATGAACATCAGATTGGTGAAATATATGGACTGGCAGAAGAAATAGGCATAGATGAAGTAAAGCTCAAAACTGCGCAAGTATATGACTATGAAGATGGCAATGAACTTATTCCCACAATAGAGAAGTACAGTAGATATGCTCAACAAAAAAATGGTCAATACAAAATCAAGAACAATCTATCTAATGAATGCTGGAAGCTTTGGCATGCATGTGTTATTACTTGGGACGGCTCGGTTGTTCCATGTTGCTTTGACAAAGACGCTACACATAAACTTGGAGACCTAAAAGACACCTCTTTTGCTACCCTTTGGCAAGGCGAAGCTTATCAAAAATTCAGATCTGACCTACTCAGAGGTAGGGACAAAATTGATATCTGTACTAATTGCACAGAGGGCTGCAAAGTATGGGCTTAAATAATTATGTGTAAAGAAGCTATTCTGCTTCCTAAACCGTCTAATTTCGATAAACGCTATTGTTTTGTTTGAGGATGAGATATTTATCCTGTCCCTTAATCAGCAGACATTGACACTCGATATTTTCTTTCATACTTTGAAAACACTTTGGTATTTTATTGGGACTGAATAGCGCTTTACACATCAAAATTTCAATAAATGTTAGATTTTTGTAATATAATGAAATAAAACGTGTCGTTTTAAGCGTTTAGAGCTATTTTTATTAGGAATAATCGCAAAAAATGTCCACTTTTGTAAGTAGTAACATAGCGAATAAACAGATTATATCCCTAAATATATACAAGAATTCATCTTGACAATTCGTTTGTTTATAGGTTTTCTCACACTCCCGTATTATTGGAATACTATTAATTGTAGATAGCATTAAGTTATTTACCCCTTTACGATTTAATGTATAATTGAAAATGACCCTAATAACTTAGCGCAACATGGAAGAATATAAAACAATTGTTTCCGGATCTCTTGAGTTCGGAAGTCAAAAAACATACGACAAGGTTTTCAAGATGTATGAGCATCGGGTGGAGAATTATTATAAAGCCGATTTGTTTGTAGACTTTGAAGAAGCATTCATGCCGGACGATTATATTGTGCGTATACCTCGAACAGTTACTACCAGCACAAACAAAATCTGGAAAAACACGCTTGATCTTTTAGAGTACCTAGCACAATTTGCTTTAGCTGGTAGAATTATCGTATGGATGGTTCAAGATGGAGTGATTATTAGATCTTCAACCATAGAACCTAAATGTGACAAGGTTGCTGTTCAGGCATTTCTTAGAGGTAGAAATCAATTGACAGAAGGGAAAGAAAAGGAAGCTATTACTTCTTTTGACAAAGCTATCGCAAAATATGAAAGACATGCATATGCTTACGAAAAGCGTGGATATGTAAAATTAAAGCTAGAAGATGTTGAGGGTGCAGAATCAGACTTTAAGAAAAGTAATTCTATCAACCCAAATATTCCTGAGCCATATGTAGGCTTAGCGAAAATCAAGATAATGAACAAGGACTTTAATAGTGCCTTGATTCATTTGACAAGTGCTGTTAAGAATTCCATTCCTTTAATGCCTATATACTGGCAAGCTAGAAGAATGAGAATCATTTGCCACCTAGAGCTTAAGCAAAACGCCGAGACACTTGGTGATTTAAAGGCATTCTGCAATCGTCATTTTGATGAAGACAATCCAAACTTCAAACACAAGGAATGGGCTTGGTTTAACTATGGAAAAGTACTTTTAGAAGTTGGGGACTCTCAGCAAGCTTTAGACATCTTCAACAAGTCAGTTGAGGATTTAGAAAAGAATAAAAGTAAAATAAACCCTGAATTTCTGGTGTATCGAGGAATGGCGAGAAAACAGATAGGAAAATCAGGTTATAAAAAAGATTGGGCAGAAGCTGCGGAGTTAGGCTCCAAGAAAGCAAGTGAATTGCTTCAAGTTAGCGACTAGCCTTAAGAACAATTGAATTACACAAAACGCCCGCATGGTCACGAAAGTGAACTTGTGGGTTTTTTTTATTTTTTGCTTTGCGTAAAAATTGATATTTTGAGTGATAACATAGTATAATTTTATTTAAACACATATGGAACCTACTCGAATATTTGACTTCATTAGCTATCAGCTTAAAAATAACCCACTAGAAAAATGTACTGGATATCACCATCTTGGGAAATGGACATACCTAAGTACTCAAGAAGTTTTTGATACCGTTCAAAAATGCAGCAATGGTCTTCTCGCGTTGGGAGTAAAAAGAAACGACAAGATAGGCCTCATAGCATATAAGAATAGGCCTGAATGGCTAATCATGGATTTAGCTATTCAACAGATAGGCGCCATAGTCATTCCCATTTACCCCACCATTAGCTCTAAAGAATATGAGTATATCTTTAACGATGCTGGTGTTAGCTATGTTTTTGTTGGCGATGGCGATTTGTACGACAAGGTAGAAGCTGCTTCTGCGAAAACAAGCACATACGTAAAAACCTTTACTTTTGACAAGCAGGATGCACGACCGTATTGGAAGGAGATGTGGACAGATGAAGGTGCAGAAAAAGTCAAAGAAATAAGCGACTCCATCAAATCTGAAGATCTAGCAACAATCATCTATACTTCAGGAACAACAGGAAATCCAAAAGGCGTGATGCTATCTCATAGCAATATCGTAAACAACGCATTTGCAGTAAAAGAAATCATACCTATTGGAGAAGGTAAGACTGCCTTAAGCTTTCTACCTATCTGTCATATTTTCGAACGCACCGCCGCGCTCACTTATCTATATCTTGGAATATCGGTTGTATTCACAGGGACAGATAATCTAGGAGGTGAAACAGGGGACTTAAGAACCATCAAACCACACTTCTTCAGCACTGTACCTAGATTATTAGAGAAAGTATACGAGAAGATTTATAATAAAGGACTGGAACTGACAGGAACAAAAAAGAAACTTTTCTTTTGGGCATTGAGCCTCACCGATGAATACGAGTATAACGAAACTCATTCTGGTTTAGCTAGTTTCAAAAGAGGCATTGCAGATAAGCTAATATTTTCTAAGTGGAGAGAAGCTCTAGGTGGCAATGTTGAAGGCATCTTAACTGGTGCTGCTCCATGTCCACCTAAGATGCTAAGAGTTTTCTCAGGAGCAGGCATCCCAGTACGGGAAGGATACGGATTGACAGAAACCTCTCCTGGACTAACGATGGGACGATTTATAAATAATGAATCCATGATTGGTACTGTTGGCCCACCAATCAAAGGAGTTGATATTTTCATTGACTCTTCCGAAGGGGAATACCTAGAAGGCGAAGGAGAAATTCTTGCACATGGCAAGAATGTCATGATGGGTTATTACAATATGCCAGAAAAAACGGCGGAAGTCATGAAAGAAATCGATGGCAAAACTTGGTTTTGCACTGGAGATATTGGAAAGTTTGTCACGGATAAAAACGGAACAAAGCACCTTAAAATTACAGACCGCAAAAAAGAATTGCTCAAAACATCTGGAGGAAAATACGTAGCTCCGGCTCCAATTGAAAGCAAATTAAAAGAAGACTTCTTGATAGAGCAAGTCATGGTTATTGGAGATAAACAAAAATATGTATCTGCCTTAATCGTGCCATCTTCAGATGCACTAAAGAACTTCTGCAAAGAATGCAATGTGCCTTGGACAAGTCTTGAGGAAGTAATCAAGTCAGAGCATATATTAAGCAAATATCAAGAAATCATCGACAGATCCAATCCAGAATTTAGTCATATTGAACAAATCAAGCGATTTGCCCTCTTATCTGCAACTTGGGACCCGATTAAAGAGGATGGAAGCGATGCAGAGCTAACTCCCACACTAAAGCTTAAAAGAAGAGTAATAACAGAGAAATATAAGAATGAAATAGCCCATATATATATCTAATGGGCGCCTCTATTTACCTCTGAAAGAAAGCATTATAGGGTTTCGTGACTTCACGGAGTGGACTCAATGTTAATACTTTCAGGGCTATAGAGGAAGTAGCTAGAACTTTTAGTTAAAAACGATGGTTTTACAGTCATATACCAAATAATGACGACCTTTACGTAATTTGGCGTATTTTTTGAAGCATATAAACTATAAAACTACTTTTTGAGCAAACGAATATCACAGCTTGTTCGCAAGCACCTTATGTCATCAATGCTATTGCCTCTTATGGCTATAGCATTGATAATTTCTTGTGATAGTCGGGTAAACGATTCTGTTTTTGGCTCCAATCAATTTACAAACATAGAACAAGAAAACCTAGGAGACCAAATATGGAGTGCTTTATCAGGAAGTAATTCTCCCCTAAACGTTCTTTCTAGGCAAGAAAATGTTATTCTTTACGACTATGTCGATGCTTTGTACAAACAATCCTACTTTGTCCTCAGAGGAAGAGATGGCTGGACAACTACTCGGGACTGGAAATTGGCCATCATACAAGATGATATTCAAACTGCTTTTACCCTCCCTGGTGGCAACTTTATCATCTCCACTGGGATGCTAAAAACCTTCCGTAAAGAATATGAACTATTTTATCTTTTTAGTTTTGAAAATTCTTTGATGAATTCTTCAGAGATCTACCTAGACAATCTTCTTTCGAGTATTGAAAACAGCCTCGTTTTAGACGAATTAATCGCTAATGCCAATCCTATGATGGCATTGCAAATAGGAACTGAATTATATGGAGAGCAAATTTTCTCTCCAGGTGTTGTTGCTCAAATTGATGAACTTGCTATGGATTTAATTTGTGAAAGCTCAACCTTCAGAACAGATGGTATAAATCAATTTCTAACCTTACTCCAACCAGATTCTAGATGGGCCATTAGTCGCCCTTCAAGCTTTGACCGCTTAAGTGCCGTTAATGCATACTTTCTTAGTCAAAATTGTGGAAACTCTAGAAGATCCACTAACCTAGGGCCAGATTTCTATGTGGATGAAATCTTGCCCCTAATTCCTTAAAAAATTTGCACCGAATTTGTAGATGATTATCGACCCATGTATACCATCAGAACAGAAACATCTGAAGGGGAGACTCCACTGATTCTACTCGCTTGACCCAATGTCCTTGGCTTGATAGCATTCAATTTTTCTCTAGCTTCAGCAGAAAGAGAATCAAACTGAGCATAGTCCGTATCGGACTTAAGCTTTATATTCTCAAGACGATTCATCTTATCTACCATCTCTTTCTCTTTTCGGATATATCCTTCATACTTTAGGCTGATTGTCGCCTGCTCTATTTCCTCTTTTTGATACCCATTCAAAAACTGGTTTAAATCAGGAAGTAAAGCACGAAAATCATCCAGTATTACTTGAGGGCGCAACAAAAGCGTATTAAGTTTTACTTTTTGATCTACTCTAGTTGTCCCTTTTTCTTCAAGCATAGCATTTATAACATCTGGCTGCACGCTAGACATTTTGAAGTGCTTAAGGATTTCCTTTGTCTTTTCTTTTTTCACTTCTACCCTAGCCAATCTTTCATCCATATCTTGCACCCCTATCTCTTTCGCTAAGTGCGTCAATCTAATATCTGCATTATCTTGACGAAGCAAGATTCTATATTCGGCTCTTGA
>CAYWOZ010000133.1:0-9408 GCA_964458675.1 uncultured Saprospiraceae bacterium | reverse complement strand
TGTATGAAAGAAATTATGATGTATGTTTGGATAAACCATAGAAAACGCTGTGCAGCAGTGGAGCCGATAGGCACCAGACTATAGAGAAATGAAAAGGTCATTAGACCGTTCACTTATCTATAGGCCGAGGCGACTGCCGAGCTGCGGATACATAGCGACCTAGAAAGCCGATTTTACCAGGCGCTTCTAGGTAGGCCCATAAAAAAAGTACGAAAAACCTAATTGGCTAATCGTACTTCATTCCTAAAATTTCTTCTTAGCAAATCATCCTTGAGGTACCTTGTTCGGATTCAATAAATCGTAAAACTGATTCAATTTAGGAAGAATGATAATTCTCGTTCTTCTATTTATAGATCTGCCCTCAATGGTATTGTTATCAGCAAGTGTATTGTACTGCCCTCTACCAGCTGCAATCAATCGATCAGGGTTTACACCATAGTTTTTCTGTAGCACTCTGACAACAGAGGTAGCACGCTTCACAGAAAGATCCCAATTATCTGTAGTACAAGAATTGCTTATAGGCACATCATCTGTGTAGCCTTCTACCATAACCTCTAGCTCTGGACGAGACTCGACAATTTTAGCAATCTTGCCAAGTACCTCATACGCCCTAGGAGATATACTTGATGAACCACTCGTAAAGAGCATCTTGTCAGAGATATTTACGAATACCACAGTCTTATCTACTTTGATCTCAACATCTTGATCAGCAATCCCCTGGCTTAATACGCCTTTTAGATTTACAGCTAAAGCCAGATTTATAGAATCCGCTTTAGTCTTAGCCGCTTGTAGTAAGTTGATATAACTATCTTTCTTTTCTAACTGAGATAAAGTCTCTTTTATGTTATCATTAGCCGCTTGAGAAAGCACAGTCAAGTCACCTACTTGATTCAATTGCTTGTCTCTTTGCGTACGAGCGTCACTGACTTGGCCTTTCAAATCATTTATTTGCTCTTCTCTCAAAGAGATATTGTTTTTGAGACCCGCTAGCTCCGCTTCTAAGACACGCTTATCTTCAGCGCAGGTGTTATATTTTTTGATATAAGAATTCAAATCTTGACCACATTTGCCCAATTCACTATTAACAGAGTCTATTTCGGATTGCAGCAAAAGGAATGACTTCTTGCTCACACAAGAACTCATAACAAGGATGGTAAAGAGAAGGATGGTGTAATTAATGGATGTTTTCATGATGATTAATTTTAAAATTCACTCGCAATATAGATATATTGACAATATTGTCCTTAAGTTTTCTCGTTTTTAGCATCTTAGCCAATCACAAGTCCGGGTATTCAATGTTGTGAAATATTTATATTTTAATAATATGGTTTTCTATATAAAAGCATCTATTGGCAACCTAATTGCGTATACAAATACTGTTATGATTTGTATTAAGACTATATAACTGATATTCAAGCTATTTATTGATTCAATAGTCCTATTAAATAAAAAGTATTCAAGATTGGGTAAGTCCCAATTTATGTAGTATTCTTGCGGCCTCAAAATAATAGCCTATACTCAAATCGTCTAATTTATATTCTATTGAGTATAGTTTTCATTCTACTTATAACTAACAATTAAACCACACATTTTGCAATGCGTAATTGCAAAGCTGTTTAGCTATGAAGAAATACCTTAATTTATTTGATTTTACTCAAACAGTAAACTACCGAACAGAAATCCTGTCCGGTCTTACAGTTGCTTTAGCCTTAGTACCAGAAGCGGTAGCCTTTGCTTTAATCGCTGGACTATCTCCTTTGACAGGCCTATATGCTGCTTTCATGATGGGTATAGTGACGTCTCTATTGGGCGGACGCCCTGGTATGATATCTGGAGCGACTGGTGCAGTAGCAGTAGTGATTGCCACCTTAGCCTTATCACATGGTCCAGAATATATTTTCTTGACTGTTATCATAGCGGGTATACTCCAGATCCTAGCCGGGATATTTAAGTTAGGTAAACTCATGAGGCTTGTTCCCCATCCCGTAATATTTGGTTTTGTAAATGGCTTAGCTATTATCATTTTCATGTCTCAGTTGGACCAGTTCAAAGATACAAACGGGAGCTGGTTGATGGGTCAAGAATTATACTTGATGCTGGGATTAGTACTCCTAACTATGGTTATTATCTGGGGTCTGCCTAAACTGACAAAGCTTATTCCGTCATCTCTAGTAGCCATTCTGACCATATTTGGAATTGTGCTCGCATTTGGATTGGATACTCGTACAGTTGGAGACATTGCTTCTATTGAAGGAGGGTTTCCTCCATTCCATATACCAGATGTGCCGTTTACCATGGAAACACTCAATCTAGTATTTCCTTACGCATTGATAATGGCGGGAGTAGGATTGATAGAAAGCCTACTGACGCTTAATATTGTAGACGAAATAACAGAGACTCGTGGCCGAGGAAATAAAGAAGCCGCTGCTCAAGGGATTGCTAATGTCCTTTCCGGATTCTTTTCTGGTATGGGAGGTTGTGCCATGATTGGACAGAGTTTGATTAATATATCTGCTGGAGCACGTGCACGTTTATCAGGAATAGTGGCATCCATTACCTTGTTGATGTTTGTGATGTTTGGTTCTTCATTAATAGAGAAGGTACCGATGGCTGCGCTTACGGGACTTATGATTATGGTATCTATAGGGACCTTCGAGTGGGCTAGTTTGCGTACAATTAATAAGATGCCAAAATCTGATATTTTTGTCATGTTTACAGTGACAATTGTTACCGCTGTTTTGCACAACTTAGCATTGGCGGTTGTCATAGGGGTTATCATTGCAGCGCTTGTATTTGCTTGGGACAATGCGACTCGAATTAGAGCCAGAAAACGTATCGATGAAGATGGCGTTAAGCATTACGAAATTTATGGCCCCCTTTTCTTCGGTTCAGTTAGTGTTTTCAATGATAAATTCGATGTGCTCAATGATCCAGATGTGGTGGTAATAGATTTTAAGGAAAGCAGAGTGGTTGACATGTCTGCTATCGCCGCCTTAGACAAAATCACGGAACGGTATTATAAGGTGGGTAAAAAAGTACATCTACGACACCTAAGTAAAGATTGCCTTTTGCTATTGGATAACGCGAATAGTATTATTGATGTGAACGTTGTCGAAGATCCTCGATACAAAGTACTAGTCAATAAAATGTAATAGGATTCTTTTATATAGGGGCCATCACGTCTCCCGAAAGTTTTCGGGGCGTGACCGAGCTATCCTCTATATGCAGGATATTTAAGATATCCTGCATGCCGTTTCTATCCCTTGTCCTTGCGCTCATTGAGCGACGGGCTCCAGCTTACGCTTCCGCTTGAGCAGGGACTTAGATTAATTCAAGCTTATCCCCTATTTGAATAGTTCCTTCCTTCATGACGATTACGTTCGAGCCAAAACAAATCCCTTTTTCAAATTTTCGGTAACCCGCTAGAGTCGTATTGGGTTCTTTACCTTGAACTCCTGTTTCTTGGTCAATGGTAATTACTTGGCAACGAACACAGGGTTTAATATTTCGAAAGACGGTATCCTCGCCTATCTTAAAATCCTGCCAAGTATCTTCTTCATGTGGAATATTCGTGTCGAGTATAATATTTGCTCTAAACCTATCTTCAGTAATACTCTTTGAAAGCTTACCATTAAGCTGAGCTAAACTACTAGTGCCTAGGGTAAGAACTGGATAGCCATCCGCAAATGATACATATGTCTTGAAAGGGGCTTTATTGAATTCCTTAATTCTAGTTTCTTTACTGGGCATAACCATTAACCTGCATTGCTTTCCAATCTTTTTTGAAAACCATTCACTCGTTTGTTTAGATACTTCATTAGCCATAAACCGTGTACCCCAAACCTCTACTTCAAATTGCCTTGATGAGAATTCATTATCAGGAATACTAATGCCATCCCTTTTGAAGTTTACTATCCAAATGTTCTCAAGCCTTTTCGGGACCATCTGAGTAAGCAATGCAGTGTTTCGCTGTGATATCAGTTTTCCATCTAAATCAGCTAACATATACCGTCTATCATGTAACAGTCCATTTACTTCAACAGGTGATTTTGTCAGCGAAACCCCACGTAATCCTTTAATTGGATATATATAAAGACCCTTTACTGTCATAGCAATAAAATATTTACAGATTTAAAGATACATTAATCCTTTCTTTATGTGTTACTTTAAATGAACATGTTCAGAGAATTATAGATTAAGAATATTTTTATAATGAGAATGTTTAGAAAGTATTCTAATTAAGGTAAGTGCTTTGGCATAATTTTTACATCTATCTAAGTCCACCCAATAAAGTATACCTCTCTTTTACTAAGACACTGAACTGGTGCACCCCTCATAATACTCCTCAATTTTATTTATAATTATTCAACAGAATAAACAATGGGGAACGATAGTAATTTAAAAACAAGCGAACGAAATGTCACCACTGCTGACAACATTATCAGAAGGGGTTTACCACAGCTAGACACAGAATCTAGAGTTTTACCAAAGACTTATTTTCCATCAGCTAAGCCAAAAACGCAAAAGTTTAGTAACCTTACCTATAGAGTTGTAAGTCTCATAGGAATTATAATTATAGGATTCATAGTATATACCTTAATAGTAAGTTATTAAACTAGGTTCAAAAAATAAAATTTATTTTATCACCAAAACTTAAAAAAATTACAATTAAAAATGCAGAAGAAAATTAACAATGAAATTGCGATGTGCGCGATAGAGCAACAAGAAAGACTAAACGGTAACTCAGACAATAGTCATGTGATTACGGGTATTGGATTCCTCAGCATTATCGCATGTATAAATATATTTATGTTGTTTTGAGAAAATATATTTTATAAAATAATTGACAAAAAAGCTCCTAGTAGTATTGAATACAACTAGGAGCTTTTTATATTTTTAAATCTATTTAATGCATATATGACTTAAGTAGTTGTCGTTTGTCCATTTGTAGGCTCTACATAGGGAGTGGGCGTACTATATTTCTCAACGAATTCTTTCATTTCATCTACCATGTTAGGTGACCCAATTACGATAGATGTTCGCTGATGCAACTCTGTTGGCTGCATATCTAATATTCGTTCTAGTTTGGTATTGATTCCTCTACCACCAGCTTGTTCTACAAGGAATGATAATGGATTGCATTCATATAGTAACCTTAGCTTTCCATTAGGAAACTTTCGTGTATTTGGATATAAGAAGATTCCTCCTTGCAATAATATACGGTGTATATCGGATACCATAGAGCCAATATAACGAAGTCTCAAATTCATATCTGAACAGTGATCGATATATCTTCTCATTTCTACATCAAATTTGAGATAGTATCCTTGGTTAACAGAATAGTAATTCCCTCTATCTGGAATCCTAATATCTTTATGAGATAAACAAAATTCTCCAATAGAAGGATCAAGGGTAAATCCATTTACACCACTTCCGGTAGAATAAACCAATATAGTTGATGTCCCAAATACAACATAACCAGCTCCAACCAATTCCGTTCCTTTTTGAAGAAAATCTTCTAATTGAACCTTGCCTTTTGTATCTGATTTTCGGCGGTAGATTCCAAAAATAGTACCTACACTTACGTTAACATCTATATTAGATGAGCCATCTAATGGGTCAAAAACTACCACATATTTAGCTGCTTTAGATTCTACGGAAGGGAGCTCTACAAAATCTTCATTCTCCTCGGAAGCAATTCCACAGCACTCCCCGCTATTTTTAAGACACTCAATCAATTTGTCATTTGCGTACATATCCAATTTTTGGACCGTATCTCCAGAAGAATTAGAGTTTTCCGCCTCTCCAATTATATTGACCAAACCAGCTTTATTGACCTCTCTATTGACTATTTTAGCCGCTACACCAATATCTCTCAATAAGCCTGTTAATTCGCCTGAAGCGTAGGGAAAGTCCTTCTGTCGTTTGATGATAAATTCATCAAGAGTAACTATTCTATTCATGTGTTCAATAAAGTTGAATTCAAAGGTAGTTAATATCCACTTATTTTAACTCCATAAGGCTATGGAAAGATTCAAAATAGAAAGTGTAAAAAACACGTTATCAAGGCCAAAATCCACCCTGTTGGTAATATACATGAAGGAAACAAAACTTTTTAACCCCGCAAGCCTTTTACCTTAAGTCCTAGTCCTTTTTCACTATGTTTGAGGTAAAATACAAGGTATAGACCTATATGGAATGCAATTAAAATACAATAACAAATTTTTCTGGAAGTATAAGTGGAGGTTGTTAGCTGGCGTCTTTTTCGTTATTGCATCAAATTGCTTCAAAATTTTTGAACCTAGAGTGGTTCGAGAAGCTATTGATTTAGTGGTTGATAACCTACAAGTGTACAACACATTTGGTGGAGTGGATGCTACTCAGGCATCTTACGCGACAAGTATTGGATTTAAACTATTGCTCTTCGGAGCGCTTGTTATTGGCTTATCTATAATGACAGGCATATTCATGTACTTTACTCGACAGACCATCATCGTAATGTCTAGGCTTATAGAGTATGACATCCGTAAAGAGATGTTTGAAAAATACGAAAGTTTAGACCAGGGATTCTATAAGCGTAATAACACAGGAGATATGATGTCTCGTATCTCAGAAGATGTAAGTAAAGTGAGAATGTATATCGGCCCTGTTATATTATATGGCTTAAACCTTCTGTCACTTTCGGTTCTTGTATTTTACTCTATGCTTTCTGTCAGCCCTACATTGACTTTATGGAGCTTACTACCACTACCCTTTCTATCTCTCAGTATATATGTAGTAAGTAGCAGAATTAATAAGCGAAGTACAAAAATCCAAGAGCAGCTTGCTTCTCTAAATAATGTAGCTCAAGAAGTGTACTCTGGCATACGAGTCGTAAAATCCTATGTACAAGAAAATATTATGGGTGACTACTTTGCAGATAAAAGTGAAACTTATAAATCGAATGCAATGGGTCTTGCCAAGATTGATGCCCTATTCTACCCTTTGATGATTTTGCTAATCGGGGTTAGTACTGTCATTACGGTCTTTATTGGCGGGCTAGAAGTGGTTAGAGGTAATATCTCTCCAGGAAATATTGCTGAGTTCGTTATCTATGTAAATATGCTAACCTGGCCAGTTACTGCGATTGGATGGATTGCATCAATAGTTCAACAAGCGGAGGCCTCTCAAACCAGAATCAATGCCTTCTTGAATACGGAATCGAAAATAAAACACATCGAAAACGGATTGATGGATGTGAATGGTAAAATAGAATTTGACCAAGTTAGTTTTACCTACCCAGATACCGGCATTAAGGCGCTTGATAAAGTAAGCTTTTCATTAGAGCCTGGTCAGAAACTAGCCATTGTTGGGAAGACTGGTTCTGGGAAGACTACTATAGCAGACCTGTTAATTAGAATGTACGATACAAGCTCAGGCAGCATTCGTATTAATGATACAGACTTAAAACAAATTGATCTAAACGCATTACGTCAAAATGTAGGCTATGTGCCTCAAGATGTCTTCTTGTTTTCTAATACCATAAAAGCAAATTTGGGCTTCGGTTCAGGAATTGATGATCAAGTGATCCTAGAGAAGTTCGCTTCTTACGCTTCAGTTCATAATGAAATAGAAGCACTACCTGAGAAATATGATACTGTTGTGGGAGAAAGAGGTGTCACTCTTAGCGGGGGGCAAAAACAAAGAATTACTATAGCCCGTGCTTTGATTAGAAAACCAGAAATAGTGCTGTTGGATGATTGCTTATCCGCCGTGGATGTTAATACCGAACAACAGATACTTTCTTATCTCCAAAATGAGCTTGCGGATAAAACAACTATCATTATTACCCATAGAATTTACTCTTTATTAGCATTTGATAAGATCATTGTTTTAGATGATGGAGCTATAAAAGAGTCAGGAACACATGAAGAACTGCTTAAAAATGGTGGTTTTTATGCAGAGATGTACGAAAAACAGCAATTAGAGGAGCACTCAACAAAAAATTAATTTTTTTTGTGAGATTATTAATTAAATTTGTTGTGTATGAATAGCACTATTATTTAATAAACTAATTAACGCTAAAGGGTGGAAAACGAACACAATTTAAATAGAATGGAAAGTGTCTTTTCGAAGAAAGTAAGGGCTGGGAAGAGAAGGACCTATTTCTTTGATGTGAGACAAACCAAAGGTCAAGAGTACTATTTAACTCTTACCGAAAGCACAAAAAAGTTTGATCGTGATGGATACGAAAGGCATAAGATCTTTTTGTACAAGGAGGATTTTAATAGATTCTTAAGTGGTTTGACGGAAGCTTTAGATCATATCAAGAATGATTTGATGCCAGATTACGATTACGAAGAATTTACAAGAAAGCACGAACAATGGGACAAGGAACGTGCTGAAAATCTTGCAAACGAAGCTGCTGGAAAAACGGAGTCATCTTCTTCTCCAAGTTCAGAAGCAAGTGAATCAAATGACACGGCTTCAGAAACTACTTCTGAGGACGACATGAGCTGGTAGTTATTACTGCTCCATAGGGATACCCGAAAAATGTACTTGAGTGGATTTCAACTCATGTACATTTTTTTGCCTAGTCAAAAGCTTACCCTCTGAAAAATAGTTTTTATTCTACTCTTTGGAACGTAGCTTTCGATCCTCTTTGATCCATAAATAACTTCCCTGTTGATGGGTCAAAATCTAACTTTATATACGCCTTATCAAATTTAAACTTGTGTACATCGACAGCATCTAAAGGAAATGCACCTTGTCCTGATGCTTGAGCCATTAATTGGCCTTTCTCTTTTGATATGGTGATATCTAGTGGAAACTTATCACTTTTATATAGCCCAACATATTGGTCTAAATCTGCATCATCTAATTTCATAACTGGTAAGAAGCTAGGTAATTCTTTAACCATTCCAAAATAGATACTCAACACATCTATCATCAAGTCATTAATAGGATATACTACTGCATTACCTACATAAGAAACAGACATGTTCTCTTTTGGAAAATGGAACGAATAAGGCCTGAAGCCATCTATACTTCCATTGTGCCCATAAGCTTTCTTAGATTGGAAAGTCCGCTGAATCAAACCAATTCCAAAGCCATCTTCAATACGCATCATCTTTTCTTTAGATGCAGTTGTGACTAACTTATCTGCATGAAATGAGGTCCAAAAAGTATTTAAATCATTAGGGGTCGACACTAAAGCTCCGGCGCCAATCGTAATGGACATATTAGTTTCCGTTTCTGCTACCCAAGTCTTGATTTTAGAAAATGAATTTGCTTCATTGTTAGCGCTACTGATCTTCCCACCATAGTAAGTGTTCTTTAATCCTAAGGGCTTAGCAATCATTTCTTGAATGAGTACATCAAATGGTTTTTTGCTCACCTTCTCTGCAATAATAGAAAGCAAAACATAAT
>CAYWOZ010000132.1:0-9412 GCA_964458675.1 uncultured Saprospiraceae bacterium | reverse complement strand
CCATAATACTTGGATAATTTAGTGGTTTGAATTGCTAGCATCTTTGAATTTTCATATTCGATTTGTAAATCAAAGATAATCAAACATATTTCATAATTATTGCCACTACTAATTGAAGAGGACCCTATTCTATCAAAATTTAAATCGAGTAATAGTAGTCAGTGATATAAGGATTGACTAATCGTATGCTAGAAGGAACGCAAAAATCAAGCGCGCAGCATGATCCCAACGGTAGACCCTTGTGGGAGAATTCAGGAATAAACAATACTTCAGTAATCATGAGTCACCTTTCCATGATATTTATGAAAGTAATCTTCAAGGGTTTCCCAATCGTTGACAGAGTAATCCAGTCTTTTAAAAACCAAAAAGGCGAAACTGCTTTGGTGGCTAATAACTCGGATATGGTCTTGTTCAATTTTTACAGCATAAATTTCTGAGAGATCGTGTACTTCAATACCATTAGCTGTGGTGTACATTTTTTGGGTTGATAAGTATGCTCTATCTCGCGTAAACATTGGCAGTATCCACTCCTCAAATATAAATGGTAGAATCAATACTAAAAGAAGCTCAATCGTTATGCTTAAGCTATCCCTATAAAAGTAGAAATAGGCAAGTAAGGCGATGACTGCAATTCCAGCAAATACTTTTGTGAGGCCTTTCTCTTTTTTTGGAGAGCGAAGAGGAATGGAAAGTTTAAACGAAAATAGTCGTAACAGGAGAAATATTAATCTACTCCATGCTACGACTATTAATAAAATGAGAACCCAATAGATAATCACTTATTTCGGTTTATTATTTTAAGTTCTAGTTTACTTTTTGATATTAAATGCCTTTTTCACTTTAGAAACCATATCTAATTTTTCCCATGTAAACGTTTCTACATTCATCTGCTTTACTCTTCCAGAACCATCAGTAAACGACACCTTTTTCTTTTGAGGCTTTCTACCCATATGACCATAGGCAGCCGTTTCAGAATAAATTGGCTTTCTTAGTTTCAAACGAGTTTCGATAGCATAAGGACGCATATCGAAAATATCCATCACCTTTTTAGCAATTTGACTATCACTCATATTCACTTTGGCAGAACCATATGTGTTCACATAAATATTAGTAGGCTTGGCTACCCCGATAGCATAAGAAACCTGAACCAAAATCTCATCCGCTACTTTTGCAGCCACTAAATTCTTAGCAATATGTCTAGTAGCATAAGCTGCTGATCTATCCACCTTAGAAGGATCTTTTCCAGAAAATGCTCCACCACCATGTGCTCCTTTTCCTCCGTATGTATCCACGATAATCTTACGACCAGTCAGCCCAGTATCTCCATGAGGTCCACCAATTACAAACTTGCCAGTTGGATTAATGTGGTATTTTATTTTATCGTTGAATAATTTCTTGACACTCGCTTTGCACTTCTTGATTACACGAGGAATGACAATTTTGACCATGTCCTTCTTAATCTTAGCCAACATCTTTGCATCTTTATCGAAGTCGTCGTGCTGTGTAGATACTACGATAGAGTCAATACGAATCGGCTTATTATTATCAGCATATTCAATAGTTACTTGAGACTTAGCATCCGGTCTAAGATATTTCATCTCCTTACCAGCCTTTCTAATCATTGCTAACTCTACCAAAATCTTATGTGACAAATCTAATGCAAGTGGCATATAGTTATCTGTCTCATTCGTAGCGTAACCGAACATCATTCCTTGGTCTCCTGCACCTTGGTCGATAGCCTTCTTACGCTCTACTCCTTGATTGATATCGGGAGATTGCTCATGAATAGAAGAAAAGACTCCACAAGAGTTCGCTTCGAACATGTACTCAGACTTAGTGTATCCAATTCGGTTGATAACATCTCTTGCGATTTGCTGTACATCTAGATAAGTCTTCGTCTTTACCTCTCCTGCAAGTACTACTTGACCAGTTGTCACTAACGTTTCACAGGCGATTTTAGAAGTTTTATCAAAAGCTAAAAAATGGTCCACTAAAGCGTCAGATATTTGATCTGCTACTTTATCTGGGTGTCCTTCAGAAACGGATTCTGATGTAAAGAGATATGGCATATTTTATTAGATTTAAATATTTTATTATTTTATTTTGACGCGCAAAATTAGCAATACATTGGACTAATCCACAATCTTAGCCCTATTTAATCTCACAACCGAGCATTTTTTTAGCTTCTATGTATCCCTCTAGCTTATCGCCTATTTTTACAGGTCCTACCCCGGCTGGAGTGCCTGTATAAATAATGTCGCCTTGTTGCAATTTGAAAAACTTTGAGATATAAACAATCAAGGTATTGAAGTCAAATATGAGATCTTCAGTAGTTCCTTTTTGCACTGTTTTTCCATTCAAATCTAAATGGAAGTGGATGTGCTCCTTATTCTCTAAATCACTAATATTTATAAATTCACTGAGGCCAGCAGAATTATCAAAACCTTTAGCTATTTCCCATGGATGTCCTTTTTCCTTCAGTTTGCTTTGCAAGTCTCTTGCCGTAAAGTCAATACCAAATGCAATTTGTGTATAGTACTCACTAGCGAACTCTGGTTGAACATGTCTCCCGTTCTTAGCTATCTTCAATACTATCTCCGCTTCATAGTGAAGGTCATTCGTAAATTCAGGAATATACATCGGTTTGTTCTTCAAAAGCAATGCCGTTGCAGGCTTCATAAAAATCATAGGATTCTTAGGTACAGCATTTTTCAATTCTGCAGCGTGAGCAGCGTAGTTTCTACCAATACAAATTATTTTCATGTCTAGTATTTCACGTTGATTAATCCTGAAAGGTCTTTCACTTCTTTCAAGGTCTCTTGTGCTTTCTTTCTTATATCGGAAGAGGAAGCTTTTATTTGATTCTTAATATTTTTTTTGTCTTGCATCAGCTCTGCCTTGCGTTCTGCAAATTGCTGACTCAATTCTACCAAGGCCCCTCCTACTGCCTCTTTTAAATCTACATATTTTAACGCTCCAACTTGGTGATCTGTCATAAGGCTAGAATACGCTTCCATTTTCCCGCTCGCTTTGAGTAAGGTAAATAGGTTATCTACCCCTTCGCTCATTTCACCTGCTTTGGTTTCACCCGCATCAGTCACTGCAGATTTTACCTGTTTACGAATACGCGCTTCTTGGCTAAACAAACTGATATAGTGTTTCTCTCCAGCACTTTTACTCATCTTACGTGTAGGATCAGCAGTAGAACGAATTTTAGGCGTCTCCGTAAATAAGGTCTCAGGCATTACAAAGTACTCCTTACCAACTTGTTGATTGAATCGAGAGGCAATATTTCTAGATAATTCTAAATGCTGTTCTTGATCTTTCCCCACGGGAACAAAATCTGCACGATAGACTAATATATCTGCCGCCTGCAATACTGGATAATCCAATAATCCCGCAGAAATAAAACCATCTTCTCCTTTTCCTGTGTCTGATGACTTATCCTTGAACTGAGTCATTCTTTGTAACTGTCCATAGGAAGTAAAACAGTTAAATATCCAGCACAACTCTGTGTGCTCGGGTATCAAAGATTGGATAAATAAATTTTCCGTTTTGACACCAACGGCAAGCAAGTTAAAAATCAATTCCCATGTATTTTGACGCAATTTTATCGGATTATAAGGTGCGGTCATAGCGTGATAATCCACTACTCCATATATACAATCATACTTTTCTTGCAGGTCAACCCAATTCTTAACCGCACCAAAATAATTCCCATAATGGATATCACCAGTTGGTTGGATACACGATAATACTTTCTTCTTTTCCATCTTGCTTTTCCTTACATTTCTTTACATTTGCAAAAGTAAGGAAATATATTATCTCTTACTTTAAGCATAGCCAAAAACATCAATTATGAAAAAGATCATCAATTCAGACAAAGCGCCATCACCAGTTGGACCATATAATCATTCTACACGTCACGGGGACACCCTTTATATGTCAGGTCAGATTGCCATAGATCCAAATACTGGAGAACTTGTATCGGACAGCATAGAAGCAGAAACGCATCAGGTAATGAAAAATATCAAGGCGATATTGACAGAAGCAGGATTAGGATTTGAGCATATTTTGAAGTGCTCTGTTTTTGTATCAGATATGAATATGTATGGACGTATCAATGCAGTATATGCGGAATATTTTGATGAAGCCACTGCACCTGCTCGAGAATTGGTCGAAGTGGCTAACCTTCCTAAATTTGTGAATATAGAGATTTCGGTAATTGCAGGATTTTGAAAAAAAGGTGTTTGGTGCTAGGTGCCATTTTCCAGTTCCGTCCTTGCTCATTACTCTTGTGCTCGCTCAACACGCTTGCTCGATACTCTTGCTCAACACTCTTGCTGTTTTGGGGCTGCCCCTGCGCTGCGCTTAGGGTCGGGTCATCCGCTACTACATCATGAGCAGGAGACGCGATGAATCGCGTCTCTACGCCACCATGCCGCCCACACATGATATACCGCTTCTACCCCTCATCCATTTTAGGCTCCTCGCGAAAAGCGAGATCGCGAACGGTTTTCAAATTACGATATGCGTCAAACCAATTTGTTTAATCTTTGCTTTTGTTACTCCTACCGAAGCCGCATATTTTTTCCAATCTTTGACTACAGCATATATTTCATCTATTACTTTACTCGCCTTTTTGATGTTCATAGATTTAGCAATGCTTAGAAAATCCTCTCTTGTGTGTTTATCTCTTTTACCATTTAGACTCAGAGCATGTTGGCTTACCCAAATACTTTTGGGATCATATGCATGGCAAATATCGTAAGCAGGTGCAAGAGCCCATTCTTCTCCTTGCTTAAACCTGAAGGAAAAATTTTTGGTGTGGTCATCGCAGTTTCTAGACAATACATTAAACACCATTCGTCGATACATCTGCTCTGCCTCGGGATAAGAAAGATGCAAAGCACGCATTGTTTCAAATAGCAATTCATAACTAAAGCTATTCATATCATTGAAATCATAGTGGTTCATCGCGCACCAAGTCTGTACATGATGTCTAGTCTTTGCGCCTTCTCTATCATAACGCTTCGTCATAAAATGCGCTCGTCCATTTTCTTCGAGCAACCTACACTCCATCATCTCTACACCTGCAGCCTTTGCCATCAGGTAATATGCCATTTCTATTCGGCCATAGCCACTGCTTTCTCCAAACTGAACATCGCTTACTCCATCTAATTTGATAAGCCAATGTTCATACCCTTTTGGGGCATACGTTTGACCAGATTTTACCTCACCGGTCTTTTCATTATAGGCAATCACTGCTTTAGGTCGCGCTCCTCCAGCCGAAGTACCGATACGCAAAATATCCATCATCGCCTTTTCATCGTCTTTGCTTAAATCGGTTGTAAACTCTTTCCTCTGGTTTAGCATTCTTCGGGATATCTCTACTAATGAAGCAACCTCTATTTCATTTGCAGTTTTTCTTTGGGCCTTATGTGAAGGTTCAAATTCCAATGCCCCCATTCCGCGTGAACCGATAAAACAGAGTTTCTCTATGGGATTCATAGATCCTGAGACACGTCCTTGCTGTACTAACCATGTATCTATAAGTTGATTCCCGTATTTGTCTGGCAATATATCTGCTATCAGGCCAGGCAATCCCCTAAAGGTATCGTAGACACTTCCTCTTGCTGCTCTCAATTCTAAAAATGAAAATACTTGCCTACCCTCTCGAAGTGGCATTTTGATAGGAGACAAATCCCAGCCTTGCTTTAAAAATTCTGAGGTGTACTCAAAGCTCCCCAATTGATTGCGTTCATCCCAGGCAATTGCACCTGCATAGTGTCCCCAAATTTTCACCTTTGCGGTTTCAATCATTACCAATCAGTTTTTTTGGGTTTTTCTTTTTTTGCTTTGGACTTACGCACCCTAAATATAGGTTTATGTTGTGCTTCTGCAAGCGCCAGTGGGCTAAAGGATTCTATAAACTCAAATTCTTTGAAGGCAGGCAATTTTTTTAATACACGTAAAACCTTAATGAGTGTTTTTAGACTTCCTGATTCACCAGACTCTAATAGGCTAAGCGTTGATCGACTGATATCAGCCAACTTCGCTATCTCTTTCTGGGTTTTGCCTTGCTGTTGCCTAACTCTTTTTATGAAGTACCCTATCTTTTTCTCAACGGCTTCATCCTTGAGTAATTCCCATTTTATGTATGACATCTCATTCATTATGAGTCAATATTATATTTAATGTATGACTTATCATACAAATATACACATTTTTATTAAATTTAGAAAGTTCAATATGAATGTTTTATCATACCTTAAATTAAATATTAATGTCTAAGGACTTATATTTCATACTGAATATTGATAAAGTAAAAGCTCTTCTTCATCATTCGGAATCACAGTTGTCCCAGTCATTGCAAAACCCAATTTTTCCAGCAACTTCTGCGAGGCAATATTTTCTTTAGTGGTTATTCCTTGAATCGTTTTCATGCAGATATCCTCTAAGGCAAAAGTTTTAAGCCGATTACTCGCCTCAAATGCGAAGCCTTGTTTTTCATACTCAGGTAAAAAAGCGAAACCAATATCTATCCCATCTAAGCCTTCACGATCATACAAACCGCAAGTACCCATTTTTGCACCATCTGATTTTCGAATCACTGTATAATTAGAGTACCCAAGGCGATCAAGCTGCGGCTTCATCTTTTTTTCAATATAGATTTTTGCCTCTTCGATTGTATGCACATTGCGATCTCCTATATTTTGAATCCACTTTGGTGTATTGAGTAATTGCAGTATGAAGGGAGCATCCTCCGCAGAGGTAGCACGGAGATGTAATCTTTCGGTTTCGAAGCTGTGGTAAATTTTCATTATAGAGAAAAGTATTTCAAAGAATTGAATTTCAGTATATCACCTTGAAATGATAAGCTTGGTAGTAAAAAGTCTTTCAGCACCTTCAATTTTCAAAACGTAAAAGCCATTTTGTAGTGATTTGCAGTCTAACATATTTCTTATTGATTCAGTAAGGATACCATTCATTACATTTTGCCCATTAGTATTATATACCGAATAGTTAACCAAGTCTCCACTTCCTTTTGGCAATTCAATAAAACACTCCCTATTGGCTGGATTAGGGTAGGCTAAAAAGTCTGTTGGATTTTCATATTGTACAGGAAAGTAGGCATGAAAATTTTCCCACACATATTCTGGACGATGAATGGCAAATAACTTCATATCCGCGATTGTCGTCTCCCAAGCTTGCATCGAACTCGGGTAATTCCAACGTTCTATTTGCCGTGGCATTTCAGGCCTGTAAATATTGGTTAAAGAATCAATTTTAGAATTAATTTTTTCAGAGTTGAAGGTGTTTTCTAAATGAAATTTTAATTTTGATCTATACATTTCAACAAAAATGTTATTCGTCATCAACTTACGGAATAGTCTCGTAGACCATTCAGGAGTTGGCCAGCCTACCCAGTCCTCTCGGGTAGCTTGCTCGTACGAATCTTTTTCAATTCCTCTAAATCCATCATCATAGTCATTGCCTACCCAGCGCCATTTAGCACCTACTTCATGAGTTCGCCATAGTCGTTCATTGTTGCCAATCCAGTCATTAACTCCACTATATACCTTTGAAATATGGTAATCAATATAATTATTGATGTCAATCTGATTAACAACGAATTGAAAATTTTCATCCTCTGACAAATCTAAGGTCAGTATGGCCTTATTCATAAATTCATAATCATCAATATTTCCTTCTTTAGTTATGAACTCACTCGCAGTTTCCATATAGTCAATTTCATCTAAATCTTTTTTATGAAAATTTTTAAAATAGTGCTTATCATATCTTTCTCTCAAATTGTGAATTCCCCAATAAGAACCGTTGATAAACACCACAACTTGTAAAGAGGACTGGAATTCAACATTAAGACTTTTTAAAACATCTTGCATTAATACATCCCGAAACAAAGATTTGTGAAAATCTTGCCCCGAATTTCGAAATAATATTCGCTTGTATGTATCGTACGATCTATCTTGAAAGAATGGGTAATTAAAAAATTCTTCCCCTAGCGATTTTTTCGCATACAATCGAAAACTCTTACATGGGAGTAATCGACTGGCTCCTCCATGAATTCTCATTCCAGCTCCCTGCCTTAAAGCCAAGTGATTATTATCGTAATAAGACATCGTAACAACTCGTTCCCAAGCTACACCCCTTTCGAAATAGTTTCCAGGTTGCCAAATATTGGGATTATTGTCATAATCTTTTCCAGCTACATAAATACCTTCTTCATATCCAAACAGACCTATGCTATCCGCTTGAATAGAAAATACCGGTAGTTTTATTTCACCTAAAGGCCATCCGACAAAATACTCTTCAAAAAATACATCTGAAATTTGAGTTTTATTTTCAAAAAGAGCCGCCTTTACTATTCTTGCTTTTGGAATACTACTTTGTGGTGGAATCCAAACATAATTATTCACAGTACTAGCTGGATTGGTCGGAATATTAGAAATGATGTTTGGCTCTAGATTTCGATTGCTTATAGAAATTGCTGTGCTATATATCAGTGAATTAGTATCTGGATCTGTTCCATCTAAAGTGTATCGAATATCTCCAGTATAATTTGACGTAATCTCTAGTTCAAAATCGGTACCGTAAAAACCCGATTCCCTATCAAATCTTATTTCTTGCGATAATAAAATTTGAGGAAACAAAAAGATAATTATGTATAGGCTCTTTTTCAAAGTCGGGTTGAAGTTATTATTACTTTGGCAATAAATACAATAAGGCTCTTTGTCAAGATTTCATTTGAAACCTATTAAGATAATCCATTCATATATTGCCCAGAAACTAGTAGTATTTGATTATATATTTTAAAATTCTATTATTCAAATAATGGTTCAGCAATTTTAAAAAACGTTAAATCGTAAAATACTAATCATCTGATGATTATCACTTTAAGAAAGTAAGGCTCAATTTAATCAGTTATCTAACGTTTAATTTCCGAACCATTGTTCAATTTAACACTTATAAAAATACTAATTTTTATTGACTAAGGGCAGCTCTTCTAGTCCCATTCAAGATGCAACTTAAAATATTCTATTTTTTATTCCATTTACCATCACATGACACCACTCTAATTCATCCGCATTGGTATAGATACAAAAATTGCCATCTAGCTAAATGACCTTATTCCAACTACTAATTTCTAGATACAGTTACCCTTACTTAGCAATCATCCATGCAATTCTTAAGCGCTGATCCACAGTTTTTCAAAATTTCTTGTTCATCTATAATGATTGGCTAGAAACGATTCGGCTGTTTTTGACACAAAAAAGGGAGCGCTAAAAAAGCACTCCCTTTTTAAAATCATAAAATGTTTATTGTCTTATCAACTTAATAGTTTGCTGACCTTCATCTGTAATCAAACTTGCCATATAGAAACCTGGAA
>CAYWOZ010000131.1:905-9587 GCA_964458675.1 uncultured Saprospiraceae bacterium | reverse complement strand
AGGGATGGAGCACGACAAACGGAGTGCGTAGAGACAAGCGGTGGTAGTGCTATGGCATATTTTGCATAGGTGTAGAGGCAGGGCATGTCCTGTCTCCAGGATGCGCACGGGCAAATATGCCATACAAACGGACGACGCGGTCACGCCCGGAGGGTTCGTGATGGCCCCAAATAAAAAGAAGCCTACTACAAAGTAGTAAGCTCCACATATTAAAATTAACGGTTTATGGGAACACCGTAAATGCATGATAAACTGCATTCGGGCGTAACATACAATTTTTTCTAGAAATAACGAGGAGTGTTCAAACGCTTAACCTCATAATCAAAGTCATACCCCAAGAGCAACTCAAAAGAGGGTTGCCCAATCTTGGTCAATGTCTGATCATAAGCAGCTCCAACGCGAACCCCGTTTGAAAGCTGAACAGAAAACCATGCATCGACAGAATCTACACTACTCGTCTCAGTGACTGCTTCGAAGGCACTACGAAATGAAAGTCCAACCCAGAAAGTATCAAAGAACAATAAACTTGCATCAATATCAATTTCTGTAGGGGCTCCTATTTCAAATAAGTTTTGATTATTTGATGAAAAACTTGAAAACAATCCTACATTCTTAATAATGAATGATGGCTTAAATATCAGGTCATCTCCTGCTAAGGGTAGAGCTAAACCAGCGTGTAAATAATAGTGTCTTCTTAATCTTGCAGATTGAGAAACATTTGTCGATTGATTGCCTCTCAAATTATTTTCTAACAATCTTGGTACAGAAAAACCTGCATACCAAAGTTTAGAATAGTAAAATATACCTGCTCCAAAATTTGGTAACCACTGTACATCAGAAATATCATTAAACGCAATATCTCCGTCTATAGGATCTCTAAACTTTAACTGATTAAAATCTGCTCTCCAATTGGTAACTCCACCTTGCAATCCAAGTGATAACTTACCTGAGCCTACTAAGAATCTGTAGGCATAACTAAAGTTGGCTCCTGTGCTACCGGTAGCCCCTATCTCATCATTGAATACACTCAATCCGAGTCCGATACGATCGTTGACTGGTGAATGAATAGTAAAAGTCTGTGTCTTTGGAGCACCGTCAAAATCAACCCATTGGTTTCTGTAAAGTAACCTAATGCTCATGTATTCATGCGACCCTGCATATGCTGGATTAAATGATAAGCTATTGAACATGTACTGTGTGAACATTGGTTCCTGCTGGGCTTTTACAAAGCCGAACATTCCAAGGAATAATAGTGTAATTAGTATTGTCTTTCTCATAATATATACAAGTGCTTCTTTTGGGAAACGCCTACCGGATAAGTCCAAAAACTATGCCTTAGTAAGCGAATCTTATTAGAAATTAATATAATGTTCTTTTAAAGCCAAATTTTAACTTAAAATGACATAAATCTTTGAAAATCAGTTATATATTAAACATTTATCATATATGTAATTATGCTATTTTTGTCATCTCAACAATGTGCACACATGAAGAATGATAAGCTCTTTTACCAAAAAATAAAAACAAAAAAGGCTGCAAAAAATAAATTTTGCAGCCCATTTACATATATAGTAAGATCGATTAATTACCTATGAATCTGGATATATCCAGTAAATTTCCTTCCTTCTCCTGTATCGACAACATAGAAGTAAGTACCATCTGGAAGTGGCCTTCCATTCCATCTACCCTCCCAACCATAATCGTTGGTGTAGCCTTGTCTATAGAATACTTGATTACCCCATCTATTAAAGATGACGACAGTATTGTTTTGGAAAGCTTCTATCCCTGTTATAGTAAATGAATCATTGATGCCATCTCCATTAGGGGATATTCCATTGAATATGGTCAAGTCTTCGCATAATAAATCTATATAAACTGTAGCTTCATCCGTACCAAATGGGCCAATAATAATGTATGTAAATGAATCAATCTCTCCACAAAAATCTTCGTCTGGGATATAATTAAATGTCCCATCTATATTGGCCCTGACTGTTCCGTAGTATGGATTACTTGTGATGATGATACTATCTGTTTCTACATTAAATGTATCGTTGGCTTGAAGATCAAAATTAAGCACGTGCCAATTCACTAAAGTTAGTGTATCATCATCCATAGCGAAAGGGCCTGCTAATGCTCCTTCCACAACAACGACAGAGAAAATAACTAAAGTATCACAGACATCATTTTCGTCGCAGTATAGGAAGCATCCTATATCATCTCCTAAGAATTCAGCAGAAACATTTATACAATCTTCCTCTATTTCATAATTCACTACATCTGTAGAGAACTCTTCACAATAATTCAATACGGACAATACTTCTGCACTTAACTCCGATTGGTCTAAACAAATCGTAGTATCCATTCCTAACTCTAAGTAAAGATCAATAGTATCAGGATGAGTTACCGTTTCTATACATTCTACAAATACATTAACAGAATCTGCACATCCGGAATAAATGTCGACTACATTGATTAGATGTTCACCAGGGGTCAAATCTAATGCAATTGAAAACGGTATAAATTTGCTATTGAGCAAAAGTATTCCGTACTCCCCTGTTGATATTTTGGTAATAACTAAATCACCATAGGTATTAGCTGATAAACCTCCTACAATGGACAGATTTTGTTCATCTATAGTCCAAGCTCCATTTGGATCCCAAGTGTTCAATAAGTTAATCAAATCATCTAGTGTATCAAATTCTCCACTAAACATTTCGTCATTTACTACCCAGCTATCTACGGTATATGGGCCTGAGGTTCCTTGATCTGGAACAGCGAAATATGTGTACACATAAGTAGAATCAAAGTTGCATTCTACGGTGCGCTCAATTTCGGTTCCATTATCAAAGAAATCAAAACTATCTACAGCAGATATTGGTATATCAAGACAAAAACGTGTCGCTGAAGAAATACATTCCGTATTGGTTATAACTATTGAATCCACATCAAATATATCTAAACCTTCCTCGCATTCTACTTGTGGATCACATTCTGGTAAATCAATATTGGTAACTGTAATCTCTTCTATTATTGCACAAGTCGAATCTGCAGAATCAAATATGGTAACCGTATATATGCCAGCGCTTAGATCTAGTAATTGGTTCTCACCTTCTCCGAATATTCCATTATTATCACTCCAAGTGAACGTATACATACTAGATGAATCTACTAAAGTAATTGTAATCGATCCATTTGCGTTTCCACATGTAGAATTCATAATTAGACTATCCGCTATTACTGGCATTTCACAAGGATTGCAGTCTCCTACTTGGCCGATCGTAACCGTAATCACATCTTCACAATCTTCGTCTGTAATGGTTATATCATATACCCCCATAGAAAGATCATTTCTAACGGACGCTATCAGTAAATCAGGCCACAAAAAGTCATAACTACTTGGTGTCAGGACGACGCTACCATTTCCTTCATCGCATATTTCATTTGTAAATAGAGCAATCTCTGCATCAATATTACATTCGCATTCTTCGACAAGTACATTTACTTGCTTTTCAACTGTGCAGTTTGACGTTGTAAGAACTGAAACAAAGTATTCTCCCGACATGTCTAAGGTGGCATTCAAAATCTCGGGATATTGTTCAGTTGAAGAGAAACTTAAAGGGCCAGTCCATTGATAACTAAAACCACCATTAACACCTAATTCAATGGAATCCCCTTCACAAATTTCTATATCATCTACTGTAGTAATATCTTCTGACTCAAGTACCTCAACACTCAAGACCTCTGTACCTTCACAGCCCGAGAATGTAGAAACAGTAAGCTCAAAGAAATGCAAACCTGGTTCTAAACTTAGATTCGTGATAATAGGATTTTGCTCATTGGACACGAAATCATTAGGTCCTTCCCAAAGATATGTTGATCCTCCCTCCGCAAACAGTTCTAAGGTACTTCCTTGACATATAGGTCCATTCGAATCTGTCATTATATCCAAATTGTTACCGGCTGTTACTTCTTGTTCCAGCACCGTTGTACATCCTGAACTAAGACTAACTGTTACGCTATAAGTTCCATTATTTACAGTACTAATATTTGGAATTATTATTTGCGAAGTTGAGTCCACGAAATTGTCTGGACCTGCCCATTCGTAAGAAATACCCCCTACAACTTCTATGCTAATTGTATCTCCCTCGCATCCTGGTGCATCATATACTAAGGACACATCTTCTCTTTCTCCTACTACTATCTGAATGGACTGAGTGGCTTCACAATCTCCTGATGTCGCAAATAACATGATGTTGTAGATTCCTGCTTCATCGGCACTGAAAATAACTTCACTGCTTTCTGGATTGATTAACTCTCCTCCATCTGTGCTCCATACAAAGGCATAACCTGCGTCTACTGGACTCGCTTCCAATCTGATAAATTCATCAGAACAAATAATCGTTTTTTCTGTCAAAATATCAACATCAAATCCATCTTCCACTGTAATGATTTGTGTTACTGAACTTACATTATCGCATGCGTCAGTTGCTTCATACACTCTTGTTATCTGCTGAGTACAACCGCCTGTGGTAGTATCTTCCACTTCAATGCTCGGAGATGGATCGCAGTTATCAAAAATAAACAAGTCTTCTGGAGCAGGAATTTCTTCACCAGCTGCTAGATTTACTGTTATGTCTGCAGGTAATCCTATAATCGTTGGTGGAGTTACATCTTTTACAACAATTTCTTGTGTTACTGAAGTCATATTCCCACAAACATCTTGAGTGGACCAAGTTCTCTGTATTATAAATTCACCTGGACATGAGCCGTCTACTCTATTTTCTACAAAGTCGACTTCTAAGTCCCCATCACAGTTGTCTGTTGCAAACGGTGCTGGTAGTTCAGATAAACTTCCACATTCGATGGTTAGATCCGCGGGTACATTCATAAATACGGGCGCTTCATTATCACCTACCAATATTCTTTGTGTACTAATTGTTTCATTTCCACAGGCATCAGTTGCACTCCAGGTTCTTATTGTCTCGAAACTTCCTGGACAAGCCCCAGGAATCGTATTTTCAGCGTATTGTACAAATACGTTTGGATCGCAATTATCTGTGGCAAAGACATCTGGTATTGTAGTATCAAAATCACCAGTACAAGATTCAGACACATCTGATGGCACTCCTGTAATAACTGGAGCAACATTATCTTCTATTGTTATTGTTTGTGATTGCTCTACAATATTTCCACAAGGGTCCGTAGCAGCCCATGTTCTTACTAATTGGTAAGCATGTGGACAATCCCCTCCTAGTTGATTCTCAAAAAAGTCAACGGAGATATTTGGATCACAATTATCTGTCGCATTTACGCTTGGCAGATTAGAAATATTTTCTTCACAGCTTACCGTTCTATCTGCAGGTACGCCAGTCAATATTGGCAATTCACTATCTCCCCCAACTGTGATAGTTTGTTCTCTTGTTGTCCTATTTCCGCATCTATCAACTGCTTCCCAAGATCTTGTAATTACATATGAAGTTGTGCAATCAAAAGTTGAACTTGTATTAGTTTCAGCAAAAACAATTTCCACATTTGGATCACAATTATCAGTAACAAATACTTGAGGTACCGCTGGGGCAACTTGACCACAGTCAAGTGTAATATCAGCAGGCACATTTGTAATCAGAGGAGCAGTATTATCTCTTACTACGATTGATTGAGTTTCGGTCATCGCATTGCCACAATCATCTGTAGCGGTCCACTCTTTTATAATTTCATATGAATCTTCGCAGTCTCCTACAACTACTGTTTCATTAAACTCTATTATAATATTTGTTGTACAATTGTCTGTGGCAGAAACGTTATCGTTGCTTTCCGAAATTGAACTACATTCAGTAGTAATATCTGATGGTACTCCTGCTAGAACAGGAGCCTCATCATCTCCAACTACTGTTATTTCTTGTTCTGAACGAGTACTGTTTCCACATTTATCTGTTGCTATCCATACTCGGGTTACCGTATACGAATCTGTACAAGATATCATCGCAAGTGTACTTGTTTCAGTAAAGTCAATATTTACATTAGTATCGCAATTATCAGTTGCTAATACATTTGCTGCTGGGCCTGGTAAGGCCCCACAACTTATTGTTTCATTTATAGGCACATTTGACATAACAGGTGCGGTAGTATCCTCTACTGTGATAGTTTGCATTGCCACTGTAGAATTTCCACAATCATCTATTGCCGTCCAAATTCTTTCTATGGTGAATGTATTTTCGCATGCAGAGGGAACCGTAAGTTCTTCATATACAATATCAACAACTGGATCGCAATTGTCCGTAGCTTGTACAGAATCTGTCAAAGGCGGCAAAGCACTGCATTCAAATGTCAAGTCTGCTGGTACATTGGCCAAGACAGGTGGAACAGGATCTCCACCTACTGTTATAGTTTGAATCGCGACACTAGAATTTCCACAATCATCTGTTGCGGTCCAGGTTCTAGTTATTTCATATGAATCGGTACAATCAAATCCTGGTAGGGTATTAATTTCTTCAAAAACAATATCAACATCTCCATCACAATTGTCAAAAACCGTAATAGTTACAGGATCAGGAGGTAAAGCTCCACAATCAATGTTTAGGTCTGTTGGCGCATTAAGTATTGTTGGATTGGTAACATCTTGAACAAAAATGTTCTGTGAAGCGATAACTTCATTTCCACATGCATCTATTGCCGTCCACGTCCTTATCAGCGTAAACGATTGAGGACATGTCCCTGGAATAACATTTTCTGTTAAATCAACTGTTACATTCGGGTCACAATTATCCGTTACTGAAACAGGGTTTCCTAACTCTGGAACTGAACTACACTCAAAAGTAACATCAAACGGAACATTGGCTAGTATTGGAGCCGTATTATCCGATACATTAATTGTTTGTAAGGCTGTGCTGCTATTTCCACAATCATCTACAACTAAGAATGTTCTCTCTATTATATATCTTCCTGGACAAGATCCTGGAATTGTATTATCAGTATGAGATACTGTTATTGCATTATCACAATCATCACTTACGTTTGGCAAGTCTACAGAAGGTAAGTTATCGCACTCTACATCTATATCCGCTGGTACATTGCTAAAATCAGGTGGACTTGTATCTTCTATAATAAAGCTAGCAGTTGTTTGGTCTGTATTCCCACATTGATCTACAGCGGTAAATACAACTACAATTGTTCCTGACTCTCCACAATCATCACTAATCGGGCCAGCAATATTACTCCAGCTTATTATCCCACAATCCTCGCTTGCCGAAGCATTCGCGTTATTTGATACCCAAGTATTGTATTCACTTAAATTACCAGCTCCATCACATTCAACTGTAGTATCTACTGCAGGTACATCTATCAAAGGTGAAGTATTATCTTGTATAATAAAGCTCGCTGTAGTTACACTAGTATTGTTACACTCATCAGCAACCGTAAAGGTGACCGAGGTGCTTCCTGATAATCCACAATCTGCTGCAAAAGCCGCTTCGACATACGTCCAAGTCAATGATCCACATGCATCTGATGCCATCGCATTTCCATTGCTTGTTAACCACGTTTGGTACTCGGTTACATTTCCTGCTCCATCGCATTCTACTATTTCATCTGATGCTGGTGTATCTACACTTGGCGGTGTTATATCTTGCGTTATAAAGTTTGCTATAGTCACATTTGTATTGCTACAATCATCTGTCACCCTAAAGGTCACTTCTTGCGTAGTTCCTAATCCACATCCAGCAGTTTCTGGACCTAATACATATGACCAACTTACACCCCCACAATCATCTGAAGACATCGCATTTCCATTTGCATTTAACCAAGCGGTCATGGCTGCAGTATTACCCGCCCCATCACAATCTACTATTTCATCTACAGCTGGTGTATCTATGCTAGGCTCTTCTGTATCTTCTATGATAAAGTCTGCTGTAGTGATGCTTGTGTTTCCGCATTCATCTGTAGCCGTAAAGTCAATACTCACGAATCCAGTAGCGCCACATTCATCACTAAACGTTCCTGTTCCAAATGACCAAGTAACAGTACCACAATCATCAGTAGCTTCTGCTCCCGCAAAGTTAGCTAGCCAAGCTTGGTATTCGGCTATATTCCCCATCCCATCACATTCTACTGTTTGAGGAATTGCTTCTATTGTTATAGTAGGCGCTACATCATCTATAATGGTAAACGAAGCAGAAGCTTGATCTGTATTTCCACACTGATCTATTGCTGTGAAAGTTACATTCACTGTTCCTGTTGCTCCGCAGTCATCACTTAATGGTCCCGCATTATGAGACCAGCTTACAGTTCCGCAGTCTTCTGATGCACTAGCACCTCCATTATCTAGCAACCATGTATTTAAGGCAGCTACATTTCCAGCCCCATCGCATGGCACTGTTTCATCCATTGGGTCGACATCTATCAATGGTGAAATAGTATCTTGTATGATAAAGCTGGCTGTAGTAACACTACTATTGTCACACTCATCTGTCACCGTAAATGTTACTGAGGTGCTTCCTGATAATCCACAATCTGGTACAAAAGCTGCTTCAACATAAGTCCAAGTCAAAGATCCACAGGCATCTGAGGCCAACGCATTTCCATTATTTGTCAACCAAGTTTGATATTGCCCTATGTTGCCTGCTCCATCACATTCTACTATTTCATCTGATGCTGGTGTATCTACACTTGGCGGTGTTATATCTT
>CAYWOZ010000131.1:0-805 GCA_964458675.1 uncultured Saprospiraceae bacterium | reverse complement strand
ATTCTACTGTTTGAGGAATTGCTTCTATTGTTATAGTAGGCGCTACATCATCTATGATGGTAAAGTTTGCGGTAGTTTGATCTGTATTGCCACATTCATCAGTTGCTGTAAATATTACCGTTATACTTCCTGTTGCTCCACAATCATCACTAATAGAGCCTGCATTATGGCTCCAACTTATTGTTCCGCAATCTTCTGAAGCGTCTGCTCCAGCACTAGTAGTTAACCACTGATTAAATGCAACTGTGTTTCCTGAGCCATCACAAATTTCAGTTGCATCCTGAGCAGGAACATCAATTAGAGGTGCAGTTGTATCTTCTATAGTAAACAATGCTGAGGTTGTAATAGAATTATCACATTCATCCCGAGCTGTAAAAGTAACCAAGGTAGACCCCGTACTGCCACATTCGTCTGAAATGCCTGTGTAGTCATTTTCCCATAACAAATCCGTTTGGTCAATACAAGCGTCAGACACAATTGCATTTCCGTTATTGTCAAGCCATAAGTTTAATTCTACCAAATTACCAGTACCATCACATTCTACAGTAAGTGGGGTAGCCTCTACATCAACAACTGGATTAGATTCATCCACAATAATAAATCTTGCTGAGGTCTGAATTGTATTATCGCAATCATCTGTAGCTGTAAATACTACATTCAATATATGTGTCGTATCGTTATTACATACTCCTAAGGCTGGAATTCCTAAACCATCATAATCATTCGTCCACTCTATCGGTGATGCTCCACTTGAACAACCATCTGTCACAGAGGCACCTGCTATATTATCCAACCAACTATTCAA
>CAYWOZ010000130.1:4842-9648 GCA_964458675.1 uncultured Saprospiraceae bacterium | reverse complement strand
ATTAGTATCGTTTTAAGATTTAGTAGCTATCTCGTCGAGCAAGTTATACCACGTTGCTTCCATTTCTTGATTGATTTGAGAAGCCCATTTTTTACCACTCATTTGTTGGATGTACTTGTAAGCGACCAATTGTCTTGGCGATAGATACTGATTTGGATTCTGTCTGCTACCTATAGCAGCATTTACTTTGGCTTGCTGGTATTTTGACATCGGTACAAATCTATAGTTACTCTTACTTAAGTAATATTTCACTTCTTTATCCTTGTGATAAGAACCAGACTTCTTAACGTTCTTCACATCCGTAAACTTCTTTACATCAGCGAGGTCATAATCATCGTCTACATATACAGCATCTGCACAGTTTGATTTTTTTGCCTCATTTACGATGCTTGGAAGCGTCACTTGAGTTGCGTCATATTCTACTTTTACTACTTCTCTACCGTGCATAAAACCAGCTTCAGTAGAAAGTACGCCATCTATTTTTGAGATTTCTTTTTCTCCTGTCCAGAAGCAGTACATAGAAAGATTTGCTTCTTTGATATTATCAGCTCCTTGCGCCTCTGCCAATCTCATTGAAAGATACATTGGCACTTCGCCAGTTGACTTTTCTACACCGGCAATTACAGTAGAGAGCAGATCTTCAGGGCTCCATCTATTAGCCATACGTTTTACTATATCTCTTCCTTTAGCATTGATTACACGCACCACCGGATTGTTCCATGAGGGCTCGTTAAATTGCTTAAGGATTCTAGCATCTTCTCCACGCTTGTTATTGTGAATAGCTAGTGGGATAAAGTTGTCTTCAATCGCTTCTACCAGAAATGGATCAGAGAGCGGTCCAAATCCAAATCGGCTACAGGTACTGCACCCTGGTACTTCTTGGAATAAAATAAAAATTGGTTTGTTGGTCTTTTCAGACATGGCTACGGCTTCGTCGTAGTTTCTCAACCAATTTATTTTGCCTAGTTCTACAGGATTAGATGTAGGTCTAGCCTCAAATGTTTGGGCTGAAAGCGGTGTCAATATAAACAGCGCACTGATTGCTAAAAATGCGGAAGCTATGAATTTCATCATTATTTTCTTTTATTTAGGTCATGAAATATTGAAAATCAATTCTTACACCAGTATAACGCCTCTGGGCTGGAATTAGATTTGAAAATATGCTTTTCATTTGGTCTTCTACATTACCCTGTATGGATAAAAACACGAATTCTAATTTTTTTAACAAAACCTTAGCATGGGCAGTACATCTATTTACGGCCTCTGGATTGCTAGCAGGTTTTATGGCACTTATAGCTATGCATGGACAGGATGTTCGACAAGCCATGTTTTGGCTGATATTAGCCTTTATTATTGACGGTATAGACGGCACTTTCGCACGGATGGCACGAGTATCGGAGGTGCTCCCCAATATGGATGGTAAGACGATAGACTATGTAGTGGATTTTGCCAATTTTGCCATTATTCCTGCATACATATTTTATCAGTCTGATTTAGTATTTGAGTCTTGGCGTTTGCCTTTGACATGCTTGATACTGATGGTCTCTGCATTATACTATGGTAAGTCTGGGATGGTGAGCGAAGACAAGTATTTCATCGGCTTTCCAGTGCTTTGGAATATTGTAGTCTATTATCTGATTTTCGTGTTCGCCTGGCCACCGATATTGAATGCCTTTACGTTTGTCTTTTTTGCAATAGCGCATTTTGTACCCCTCAAATATATTTATCCATCTCAAGCCCAGCGCTGGCAGTTGACCTCTTCTATTATAGCAGTATTGTTTTTTATTGTGATGTGCGTCACTGTATACTATTATCCAGAGCGAAATATTTGGTTGAGCACCTTGTCTGTGTTAGCGTGGATTTATTTTGCGGCCTTGACTTTTTTGGAGCAGTGGGGGACAAGTAATGAAAAATAAGGTTTGGCGCTGCCCCTGCCTCAGTAAGTTTGCTGAGGTTCCTTTATTATTTTGATCCACTGGGTCAAAATTACTTCGTATCATTCAGTCCGGGTCGGGTCATCCGCTTTACTTCGATACTTCAAAAAGGGATTCATCCAAGCTACTATGCCGTCTCTATGAGCCAGCCTAGTACCGGCTTCATTCCCTTTTGGCGCACCTACGTGCCCGCTACTACCCCTCAGCGGGTGGAATTTTATTGAAATATTTGAAATAATAAATTATAAGTCGAAAAGCCATTTTACGACATCTTAAAGTGTAAACGGTATAAGCACGACAAGCAGAGCGCGTAAGAGACAAGCGGTGGTAACGACATACTTTTTTTTGCGGGTAGGCGTAGGGACGCGATGCTTCGCGCCCACATTGCAAAACAAAAAAAGGTATACAGTGTACGACGCGTTCACGCCCAAAGGGTCGTGATGGCCCCCTAAATAATGGAGTTGCCCTTCAGCATGTCCAAAAAAAGAAGGAGTAGACAAATTGCCTACTCCTTTACTTAACTAATAAATCAAATTAAAACTAAATCAAAACTAAAAACCAAATTAGTTACTATGTGTCTTTACAAATTTTCTAGTTGAAATAGAAGACTCAAGATCAGAGAAGGAGATGAAATACACCCCAGGACTATACTCTTCTGTAGTGATATTTAACCTGTTGAATCCTTCGAAAATTTTAACCACTCTTGTTTCAACAACTCTTCCATTTATATCAAGAATTTGCAACTCCGTCTGTAAGTCAATTTCACTTTCTATCGGTACCATAACAAAAGAAGAAGCTGGATTCGGGAATGGAGATTGAATATCCATCATCTTACTCAAGATTGATCTTTCTTGTAATGTATTTTCTGTATTTGCGTTGTTCGAGAATGTAAGCGTTATAGAAGCTTCATCATCCTCATTTACTTGTCCGTTAGAATTACCTGGAGTAGAATCAGGGTCTAATTCATTAGCTACTAATATTTCTACAAAATTTGTAATGTCCTGCCCTTCTACAAGTGTGAATAAATCTAAATCTAATGTCGCAGTGGTACCTGCTCCAATAAAGTCTATAGTCCACTCTTCAAAGAATAGGTTGTATTCGCCATTATTTACTGTTGCATTTGTGAAAACCATTCCTTCTGGTAAGCCAGCAGATACAACAACACCTGTAGCTGTTTCTGTTCCTAAGTTTTGAACTTCAATTCTATATCTTACTACTTCGTAAATATCATAAGTAGTTGATTGAGTTGAAATAGATAATTCTAAATCATTGTTACCCTCGTTGCTTCCAAATCCACCTGCTCCTCTAGGAGTGATAGTAACACTAGCTTCATCATCTTCTGTAACCTGACCATTACTACTGTCAGGTGTAGAATCTGAATCTATTTGGTCTACTGCTATTACTTGTGTGAAGAACTCGATGCTTTGATTTTCTACCAAAGTGAACAAAGTAAGGTCTAGAGTCGCAGTTGCACCTGGTGCCAAATATGGAATAATCCATGATTGAGCACTTAAGTCAAAGAATCCTTCAGTAGAATGCTCAGATACAAAAACTAATCCACTAGGGTAAGTGGCATCAATCTCAATGTTTGTAGCAGATTCGCTACCTGTATTCGTAACTGTAAATGTATACCTTACATTTTCAAATTGATCGTACAAGTTGTTACCCACTGCAATTGACAACTCAAGGTCAACACCTGTGGCGGTATTGTCAGGAAGTCTGTTTACAGTAATAAATCCTTCAGAGATATCCTCGCAGAAGTCATCCATAAGCGTAGAGATAGGGTCGCCAATGATTGGATCTCCTAATCCTCTGTAATTCCATCCCCAAACTCTACAGACACCAGGAGGAGCTGCACTTAAATCAAGAGTGTTAGAATTAGCAGAATTTACAAAACCAAGAATTAAACCATTCTCGTCGGTGATAATATACCAGTAAGAAAGATTAGGGGCAGTAGTTGTGTGTTCCACTTGGAAAACAATATCTCCAGCAGTACCTGTGTATTCCGTTCCACCTCCTAAGAGTGTAACAGTTCCTCCATCAGGAATTTCTCTGTAAACGGTAATAAAATCTGTAGAAATTTCTTCGCATGTATCATCCATTAAAGTAGAAAGCGGCTCTCCAATAACTGGATCAGGGAGACCTCTATAGCTCCATCCCCAAACTCTACAAGTCCCGGCAGGTGCAGCACTTAAGTCAAGGGTATTAGTATTAGCAGAATTTTCGAAACCAAGAATATTGTTGTTTTCATCTGTAATAATATACCAGAAAGATAAAAACTCTGCAGTAGTAGTATGCTCTACATCAAAAACGATGTCTCCAGCACACATTGCGAATTCTGTACCTCCTCCAACAAGTGTAACAGTACCACCATCAGGTGCATTTCTGTAAACAGTGATAGCGTTAGAAAGAGAATAGCATCCTTCAAAGTTAGCAATATTAGCGCCTGCTTCTAGCCCAACAAGGCCATCTTCATAAGCAAGGTTGTATACAAAGCAAGTACCTTCGCCTGCTGCATCAAAATCAGGAGCAGAGAAAGTAGGAGGTAGTCCAAGGATGTAACCTTGATCATCTGTTACAACAATCTGAGTGTTTGCACCTGAGTATCCACTCAATGTAATAGCTCCATCAGGAATATTATCAGCTACACCATCTACACAGAAAGTAAAAGGTCCACCAACTAAATTCCCACCATCAGCATTACAAACACTACCCTCCAATCTATTAACCGTAATAAATTCTTCAGAGATGTCCTCGCAGAAGTCATCCATAAGCGTAGAGATAGGGTCACCTACGATAGGGTCGTCTAGACCTCTATAATTCCATCCCCAAACTCTACAGACACCAGGAGGAGCTGCACTTAAATCAAGAG
>CAYWOZ010000130.1:0-4742 GCA_964458675.1 uncultured Saprospiraceae bacterium | reverse complement strand
TAATTCCATCCCCAAACTCTACAGACACCAGGAGGAGCTGCACTTAAATCAAGAGTGTTAGAATTAGCAGAATTTACAAAACCAAGAATTAAACCATTCTCGTCGGTGATAATATACCAGTAAGAAAGATTAGGGGCAGTAGTTGTGTGTTCCACTTGGAAAACAATATCTCCAGCAGTACCTGTGTATTCCGTTCCACCTCCTAAGAGTGTAACAGTTCCTCCATCAGGAATTTCTCTGTAAACGGTAATAAAATCTGTAGAAATTTCTTCGCATGTATCATCCATTAAAGTAGAAAGCGGCTCTCCAATAACTGGATCAGGGAGACCTCTATAGCTCCATCCCCAAACTCTACAAGTCCCGGCAGGTGCAGCACTTAAGTCAAGGGTATTAGTATTAGCAGAATTTTCGAAACCAAGAATATTGTTGTTTTCATCTGTAATAATATACCAGAAAGATAAAAACTCTGCAGTAGTAGTATGCTCTACATCAAAAACGATGTCTCCAGCACACATTGCGAATTCTGTACCTCCTCCAACAAGGGTGACAGTACCACCGTCAGGTGCATTTCTGTAAACTGTAATTGAATTTGAAAATGAAAAATTACCTACTAAATTATTTATGCTTGAACCATTTTGTAGCCCTTGAAGTCCATCTTCATAAGCTAGGTTCCAAACTAGACATGTACCTTCACCTGCCGCATCAAAATCAGGAGCAGAGAAAGTAGGCGGTAATCCAAGGATATTTCCCTGGTCATCCGTTACAACTATTTGGTTATTTGAGCCAAGATTTCCAGCTAAGGTGATTGCACCATTTGGAATATTATCTGCTACGCCGTCTATGCAAAAAGTAAATGGCCCACCAGTAAGCGTACCACCATTGATAGCTCCATTAGGACTACAAAAAGAAGGAGCTCCAATGCTGTAGTCAGCAGCTGTATTTCCATCACCATCAAACGAAATACTTTCATTTGCAGTAAAGGAAGGAATAAATTGTGCAGATGACCATACACCAGCTGATACTGCTAATGCAGATCTTTGGTGTCCTGTAGAACCCCACTCGATGTAATCTTCAAGCGCAGCTGCACTACCAAACGAATTCGAATTGTATAATCCTAACTCTGCATCATTTGGGTTTATTGAAGCAAATCCACTTATTCCTGTAATCTCACCTGGAGCAATATTTAAGCTACCACATTCTACTGTTAAACTAGATAGCTGTGTATATGTTGGAAAATTACAAAACCAATAACCACTAATATCGATAGTAGTCGTTCCATTATTAATTATTTCGATATATCCATTTGCAATAACTTCGTTTATAAACAATTCAGTTGTTGCCAGTGGGGGAGTAGTGGTAGTATTTGCACTACAGAATGAATTTGACCCTGCAGCGTAATCAGCTGCCGTATCTCCAGATCCGTCAAATGAAATACTTTCATTTGTTGGGAATGTAGGAATAAATTCTCCTGCCGTCCATACCCCAGCAGATGCAGCCAATGCTGATCTTTGATGTCCTGAAAATCCCCATTCGAGATAATCGACTAAAGCTGCTGAGCTACTAAAAGCACTTGAACTATATAATCCTACTTCGGCGTCAGTTCCTGAAATAGATGTGAATCCACTGATTGTGGTAATTTCTCCTGCGCCAATTGTTAAACTACCGCAATCTAAAGTAAGATTGGATAATTGAGTATAGGCAGGGAAGTTGCAAAGCCAATAATTAGAAATGTCAACTGAAGCAGATCCATTATTTATAAGTTCAACAGTGCCGTTTCTGTCAACTTCATTGATAACTATTTGAGCAGTTGTCTGAAAATAAGAAAGAAGTGAAAGCAGAATTACTGTGAGTGATAGTACTTTGAATTTGCTTCTTTTAAGTTGTAGTACGTTATCATTTCTTCCTGCAGACTTTGTTAGTCTATTATACATGATAATTTTTTTTAAATGTTTTAAATAATTTTTTTTTTAAATTGAAATTGATTTTAGACATAGCTTCGCCATAGAAATCAACAACATGATTCATTAAGTTGAAAATTGTTAAATGTTTTTTGAATAAATTCTTCGGAAAATTCTTATTTCCGTTTTGCTCGGAGTACCGAGGTGGTTTTTTTGTTTGAATTCTAAAGCGGTCAAATATGTTATGGGTCCTATTCACTAAGTAGATTATTTAATATCAAATTGATACTAATAATACTTAGCTGCTAAAGAATTTTTGTTTTAGTTGTTCATAATTATAATTTTTTTGTAGTGAGTTGATATTGCGTAGTGGTATAGCTTCGCCACAAGGATCAATACCATGATTCTTTTTTTTAATTATTAAATGCAATAGGGTAATAATGGGATATTGCTAAATCCATTTTTGCTTGGCTTTCCGAAGCATATTACGTATTGAAATTTTTATGCAATTTGTAATTGGTTTAGGCATGGTCAAATAATAAAGGAATTTTGCTTTGTGACCTTCTTTCCTATATTTATTTATAGCCTTATTTTGCAATAGTTATTGCCTTTTATATATTCATATTCTTTTTGTTTTTTTACTCAAATAATTTTCTATTAAAACATGGATTCGCCACAAGAATGTAAAACACATCCTATAAATATTTAATTTGATATACTGATTGGAAAGCTAAAATAGATAACATTTTAATTTAACCTGCTTGACTTTTCAAGCTTTAGGTTCAATTTAAATCATATTGATAATCGAAAATTATCAAAGCTATATATGATTTATTTTATCTCATCTCATATCATATCATCTATTTTTTTCTAAATGCTATTTTTACCTGAACTCCAGTCGAGATTAAATCAACTTGACCCAAGCCAATCCCAGTAAATGGAATCTGCAAGTAAGGCTCTATTTGAATTGAGGTACTTCGATTTATATATTTTTGATATCCAATACTAACGGTTCCAATCCCAAAATAATGCTGTTGCTTGGAATCTTCATTAGTACTAGATATTCTCTTAGGGACATTAGGGTCTGCATCTCTGATTGGGTCTCTAAATACTAGATTATATTCTTCTTGGTTCATCAAATAGGAAGTTATTCCTGCAGATGCATAAAAAGAATTAACACTGTTACCTTTAAAAAAATAAGATAGCGCTAGAGGAATTTCAAAAACATCACATTCTCCATCTATAGTAGCTGGTGCAACACCATCTGCCCATCTATGTTGAGGTTGAGGGGTGTAATTAGAGCCTTCAGTTTGATAATTCTTTTTACTGAAGATTAGTCCAGAACTAATTAAGAATTTATTCCCAAATTCGTACCCGAGATCAAGTCCTATTCTAAATCCATCTCTAGCATTGGATGATCTTCTAACATTAGATGATTTTCCTACTGTAGACCACTCTTTTCCCGCTATAACACCTAATCTAAAGCGATTAGATTTTACTTTTTTAAGTTCAATTTCCTTAGCAATACCGAAGTTTTCATTATGCTTAACTTCTTTGATACTTATATTGTCAATCTGCTCCGTTGGTATTAGTTTATTTAAAATTATATTTTGTGTTTTACTATTTTGGGTATCAATTATTACTTCATCAATCTTATTGACATTCTGCTTATTTGTATTTGAATTATTTATAGCGCTACCTACATATTCATTTTGAGATTGAACAGGAGTATCAGGCGTGATAATTGTTGAACTACTAGTATTATTATTTGCTGAAGGCTTTATAGATTCAGGCTGATTGATACTGTTCGATCTAACAACTCTATCCTTGTTTACTTTTAATTTATCTTGATCAATCTTCTTTACAGTAGCTATCTTCTCTTTTTTAGCATCAGATATATCTTCTAATGAACTAGCACTTTTCTGAACTGTAATACTTTCTGAAAAGGTTGAATTTTCTACAGAGCGTTTAGCTTTGGTTTCTAATTTATTTTCTACTAGTTCTGTTGTTTCTAAACTAGAATTAGTTCTTTTAGAATTAAAAACGGTGTCTCTTAAACTATATGTAGCTAGGGAGATAATCAAAAGACCTGAAGATAACAGAATTGGAATACCAAATCTTCTTTTTTTCTTTCGTTGGTCGCGTTTATCCAACATTTTATCTATACTATCCCAAGAAGATTCGCTGTATTGAAATTTTTGCCTTTTAGAGACTTTTTGATATATATTATCAATGTCTTTTTTAGTCAGATTATCCATTTTTCTGAATTATTAACTGTTCTGCAATAAGGGCTTTTAAATTTGTTCTGGCTTTACTTAGGTTTGATTTACTTGTTCCTACTGATATATTCAGTTTTTGAGAAATCTCTTCATGCTTAAAACCATCAATGACATACATATTGAAAACATTGCGATATGCATCAGACAGTTTATGTACCAGATTCAATAATTCTTTGTAGGATATATTGCTTAGAATATGTTCTTGGGCCGATATGTTCTCTGCTTCAGAAATATTCGTATTTATATTGGCGGTATGTTTCTTATTCTTTTTCAAATGATCTAAGGATGTGTTGACTAAAATTCTTCTAAACCAGGGCTTAAAAGGTTTTTCAAAATCAAATTTTTCAATATTATTAAAGACTTTCATAAAACTATCGTTAACCGCTAATTCGGCTATCTGATAATCTTGCAAGTATCTTACTGCGATACTCATCGAGTAAGAGTAGTATCTTTCGTGCAGTTTCTTTTGGCTACTTCTATCTTGTAGTAAACAACCTTTTAAAATAGTTCTAATTTTTTGATCCATTATGGTTTTGTCAATTATGAAATCACCTACAGTACTTCA
>CAYWOZ010000129.1:0-9753 GCA_964458675.1 uncultured Saprospiraceae bacterium | reverse complement strand
GCTCCTACACCTGGCGGATCAAATTTTTGAATTCGCTTCATCATGCTAGACACTTCGTCTGGCAAAGCAATAATGTTGAAAGCAAACATCAAGTCATCTATGATGGCTAGCGGATCTCTTCTTAGATATCCATCATCGTCGATACTTCCTACAATTTGATGAGCGATTTTTTCTTCACGTTCATCTTTGAAGTCCATCAAACCTACTTGCGTCTCGAGATATTCATGGAATGTGCTTTCCATAGCGACTGTAATAGTCTTTTCTTCTTCGTCTTGAGAATAGTTATTGGCTTGCAGTTTGTAGCTAGATGGATCTTCTTCTAGATACTCATTGATATAGTCATCGAGTTCGAATTCTTCCTCTTTGGAGGCTAGTTCGTCTTTTTCAACACCTTCATCAGTATCTGAGTCGGCTTTAGCAAAAGATTCGAAATCTTCATCATTTTGAGTTTCGGCCTCCTCTCCTTCGTCTAAAGCAGGGTTGGCTTCTAACTCCTCTTTTATTCTTTGGTCCAGAGTCGCTGTAGGGATCTGGAGTAATTTCATAAGTTGTATCTGTTGAGGAGACAACCTTTGTAGCATCTTGTGCCCAAGCTTCTGATTCAGCATTCGAAATAATTCTTTAACACGATTAGTTAATAAATTCGGGTAATCATCTTACATATACAATTATCCTAATTTGACGCTCCTAACGTCTTGTCAATTGACCACTAATTGTGACATGGTAAATGTGTCATTGTGTTTTGGTGATTCGTAAGCTTGGTTTCTAAACTACTAAATAGTAGTCTAAATGTCCACCTAATTTCGACACTTTAACAAAAAATATGCCAGTTTAGTTTAAATTGAATGAATTATTGTCGTAGAATTCATTTTGAAATTGTAATTTGGGGGTATTGGTTGGATTCAGAGCGTATTATAATATCTTTAAATATGTATAATATTGTAAACTGCTTTGCCCTAAATTATACAAGATAAAACTCAGTTTAGTTACACCTTTGTAAGAGATATATTTAGTTTATTTTTAAACGGTACATAAATGCAAGAGAATCAGTTAATATTAAAGGAAGTTCGTAAGAAAATGAAAAAGCAGGGTGTGGATGCGATGATAATTCCGTCAAGTGATTCCCATCAAAGTGAATATACTGCAACTCATTGGCAGACAAGGGCTTGGATAACAAAATTCACTGGCTCAGCGGGTACAGCTGTCATTACTCAAAAGCACGCAGGACTATGGACGGATAGTAGATATTTCATACAAGCAGAACAAGAATTAAAGCAAAGTGAATTCTCACTTCATAAGCTAAAAGTGCCTCACACCGCTGGCCATCTAGATTGGTTGCTAAAGCAGTTAAAACCAAAGGCTACAGTAGGTATTGATGGTAATTTATTCTCTGTCGCTCAAGTCGCTAGTATAAAGAGGAAATTGGAGACCAAAAGTATAAAAGTTAAAACTAGTATAAACATAATTTATAGTGAATGGAAAGATCGTCCAATTCTACCTCAAAACCCAATATTTGAATTGAAGCTTAAATATGCTGGTCAAAGTAGAAAGGATAAGTTGGCTCAAATATGTGACAATTTTTTTGACCCAAAAATAAATTTCTGTCTTGTATCTACATTAGATGATATTGCTTGGATTTTGAATTTGAGAGGTAGCGATGTGGAGTCAAATCCAGTGTTTATAGCCTTTTTACTAGTCGGAAAGCGAAAGTCCTATCTATTTATTGATCCAAATAAGATTTCTAAAGAATTGTATAAAAAATTACTTAAAGATAAGGTAATCATTAAAAAGTACAATGAAATTGGATCATTCTTGAAAAAAGAGTCTCAAAAGTCCAAAATATTGTTCGATCCAAGATTCACATCAATCTCACTGGCCAATAAGATTAATAAGAAAAATGGAATAAACGGAGAAACACCTTCTACTTACCTTAAAGCTATAAAGAACAAGACGGAGATTGAAGGTATTAAAAAAGCAATGGTCAAAGATGGAGTGGCATTGACTCGATTGTATATGTGGTTAGAAGAAAATGTAGCTTCGAAGAAAGTGGATGAGGTCGCTGTAGCAGAAAAATTAGCATCATTGAGAGCTGAGCAAGGAGAATATTTTGGAGAAAGCTTCGGTGCCATTGTTGGATATAAAGGAAATGGCGCCATCGTGCATTATAGTGCTAAGCGTTCAAGTTGCGCGACTCTCAAACCCAATGGAGTTTTGCTTTTAGACTCTGGTGGCCAGTATCTTTGCGGAACCACAGATATTACACGGACTACAAGTTTTAGCAAACCAAGTAGAAAATTGAAGCAAGATTATACTGCTGTACTAAAAGGGCATATTGCTCTTGCGACTTGTGTTTTTGCCAAGGGAACTAGAGGGCATCAATTGGATTTGTTGGCAAGAAAACCTCTATGGGCTATTGGTCAAAATTATGGGCATGGTACTGGTCATGGTGTAGGTCACTTTTTGAATGTACATGAAGGACCACAAAGTATAAGCCCAGCATTAGGAGGTAAAGCAGCTTTGCCATTTGCGCCAGGTATGTTTACTTCCAATGAGCCAGGCTTTTATAAAGAAGGCGCCTATGGAATTAGGATTGAAAATTTAATACTGACTATTGAGGTCGAGAAGAACGATTATGGTACCTTTTACGGATTCGAAACGCTGACCTTATTCCCTATAGAAACGGACATGATTGCTAACGAAATGCTCACTAAAGAGGAGGTAGTTTGGCTCAATAAATACCATAAAAAAGTCTATAAAAACATCGCTCCTGCACTCCAACCAGCAGAGAAAAAATGGCTAAAAGAGAAGTGTAAGTCGATTTAAGAACCTGGATTTTTACCTTGGCAGCTCATAAGTGTCTTCAATGGCCTATTTTTAGCGTTAAACTTCTCTTAATAATGGTGCTAAAGAGGAGTAATTGAGCATGAAATTTGTATAATTTTTATCTTGTGATATATATTTTAATAAATAATAACTCATGACAACGCGTTTATTTTCAATCATTTTGATTTCCTTTTTATTTTCCACTCAGAGCATTGGCCAAGGAATTGACTTTTTTCATGGTACTTGGGATGAGGCTATGGAAATGGCAAAGCAAGATGGAAAGGTCATCTTTGTAGATGCCTATACTACTTGGTGCGGACCGTGCAAGCGAATGGCTAGAAATACATTTCCAGATCCTAAAGTTGGAGAATTTTTCAATGCCAACTTTGTGAATATGAAAATTGACATGGAGAAACCTACGGGGAGGAAGTTTCAACAAAAATATCCAGTACAGGCTTTTCCAACATTATATTGGATTGGACCTGATGGAGAGACTGTACACCGACAAAAAGGAGCGCAAGATGCAGTGAACTTTCTTAAACTAGGAAAACATGTCGTGAGTAAAGTTGACTTCAGCAAAGACTTCGCTGAGGAGTATGAGTCAGGAAATAGAGAACCTCAGTTGATTTATGATTATGTGAAGGCCTTAAATAAATCGAACAAGTCAAGCGCAGCTATTGCAAATGAGTATATCCGCTCTCAAGATGATCTTAGTACAGATTTTAATCTCAATTTCATTTTCGAAGCAGTAACGGAAGCAGATTCAAGAATTTTTGATTTACTTGTTGCCAATAAGTCTGCAATCGTAGCACTCAATTCTAAAGATGCTGTAGACGAAAAAATTCTAAAAGCGGCGGATGCTACTGTGAAAAAAGCGGTGGAGTTTGAAGCTGAAGGTTTGTTGGATGAAGCAAAGAGTAAAGTAAAAGCAAATGTACCTAAGAAGTATGCTGGTTTTGCATTGGAGTCAGATTTGTACTTCCACAAGGCACAAGGAAATTCTGACCAGTACCGAAAGTGTTGCAAGGAATACGCTAAAAAGCAAATTGGTAATGACGCCAAGGGACTGCATGACTTAGCTTTATCTCTTTATGAAAGCTTTAACTATGATACGGATGCTATGAAAGATGCGGAAAAATTTGCCAAGAAAGCTGCCGAAAATGGAAATGAAATGAATTTCTATATCACCTATGCAACTATCTTAGATAATAATGGTAAGCAAGACTTGGCAGTAAAGTCTGCAGAACAAGCGCTTTCCTTAGCTGAAAATGATCGTATTGCAAAAGGTAAGATCCAGAAAATGTTAAAGAAGCTGAAAAGCTAATTCAAGCTTCTGAATCAATCAAGTTTAGTAGTAAACGCAAAATCAAAAATGAAGTACTATATAATAATAATGTTGGCTTTCATGGTGAATAATTTTTCACTTATGGCTCAAGGAATAGACTTTTCAACTCAAAAATGGGATCAGGTTCTAGAGCAAGCTAAAGAAGAAGATAAAATAGTTTTCGTTGACGCCTACACAGATTGGTGTGGTCCTTGTAAGAAAATGTCGAAACAAGTATTCACATCAAAGAAGGTCGGAAAATTTTACAATGATAACTTTATCAATGTAAAAGTAGATATGGAAAAAGGACCTGGACCAAGTTTAGGGCAAAATTATAACGTATTTGTTTACCCTACTTTGTTGTTTGTAGACGGATTTGGAAGTTTAGTACATAGGGTAGCTGGCTATCAGAATGTAGAGCAATTGATTACGGAAGGGAAGACGGCTTCCGACCCTAGCCACAGTTTGGCAGCTATGGATAAGAAGTACAATTCAGGAGAAAGAGATCCTGGTTTTTTGAAGACTTACCTAAAAGCTAAAGCTATGGCCATGGATGGTACCCACCTTCCGATTGCTGAGGAGTATCTAAAGACGCAAGAGGATTGGAGTGAACCAGATAATCTATCCTTAATATTTAATATGACGGAGGACGCGGATTCTGAAATGTTCGAATACCTCGTTGCCAATAAATCATTATTTGTAGAGCAGTATGGAGGGTCTGAATTAGAAGGCAAAATTCAGCAAATTATTTTTGCTAAAATTGGAACTGAAGACAAGAACCTTACCATGGAGGATGTGGGCGCACTTTTTCAAAAAGCATATCCAAATCGAGCTGCTAAAATGACTTCTGCGTACAGAATGACTTTTACACGGGAACGAGGAGATAGAGCAGGCTTTGCCAATGCAGCCCTTGATCACTTCAAAAAATATCCTTCTACTGATCCTGATGAGCTTAATGATACAGCCTGGACAATGTACCAGGTAATAGATGACAATGTACTTCTGAAAGGAGCTACTAAGCTTGCGAAGCAGTCTATAAAGCTGGATAAAGGCTACTACAACACAGATACCTTGGCGGCTCTATATTCTAAAATGGGAAAGAAAGGCAAAGCATTAAAGACGGCTAATAAAGCCATTGCATTAGCTAAGGAAGGCGGAGAAGATTACTCTACCACCGAAGAGCTTATTCAAAAGATAAAGGCTGGAGAAATTTAAAGAATTCGTTTTTATTAGGCCTTTTGCAATACTTCATCAACGAAATATTTCCATAAATTTTCCTCTGGAATAGGAGCGTTGAGTTCTATTTTCTTTTTTGATATAGGATGAGTCATCGTAGTCTTCCACGCATGTAGATGTATGGACTTGTCTTTGTTGCTGCGTCTAGCACCATATTTTACATCTCCTTTTATGATACTTCCGATACTTGACATTTGGCATCTAATCTGATGATGCTTTCCGGTGTGCAATTGTATCTCTATTAAGTGATACCGATCACTGCTGCCTACCAATTTATAATCCAACTTGGCTTCTGTAGCTTTATCCGATTTTTCTGGGACGATGAACGACTTGTTGATCTTACCGTTTTTTTCCATCCAGTTAACTAGGGTGTCGTTTTCTTTAGGCGGTTTAGCTTCAACTACACAAAGGTAGGTTTTATCTATTGTTCTAAATTGAAACTGCTTATTGATATGTTCTAAGCTAGTTTTATTTTTAGCAAAGAGCACAATCCCGCTAGCGGGACGATCGATTCGATTACAAAGGAATAGTTTCTTTTTGGTATAAATCTCTGCAAGCCTCAAAAGGCTTGTGTCACCGGTTTTGTCCTCTTGGACAGGAATACCTGCAGGTTTGTTAAATGCAATAAACTGATTGTTCTTTTCCAGGACCCAAGCACCAATATTATTCGATTTCTTCATAATCAGTGAATTCTTCACTATCTTTTTCTTGATCAATAGGAGCGGAGCCTATCTTACTGGCATTACTGAACCTATATATTCCATATATCACTGCCGCTATAATGATGTACTTCATACACAAATATACAGCTTAGTGTATTATTAGAAAGATTAAAATAAAAGTGAATTAGGAAATAGTGAGAACGGTACTATGTGGCAGAGTCCATTTTTCTGGCAATGTAAATAATGGCTAGAAATGCGGTATATGTTAAGGTTGCGGTCATAAATATAGAATAGGGTCTTATATACCTTCAAATATAGGAAATGTCGACATAATAGTTAACAATTCATCGTAATTTACTGCTCTTAAATTCAGTTTTGCTATTAGTTATCATATAGTTCCTTAAAGTGATAAAAGAAGGCAATCCAATTTACCCCTATTGCTAATAAATATAGACGTGTCAGATTTAAAGAAGTATTTCGATGGATTGGTGGAGCAGTATAACCACCCTGATTTTATCCCTGCCGACCCGATCAGTATACCCCACTTATTTACTCACCCACAAGATATTGAGATTATGGGTTTTTGGTCAGCTATGTTAGCCTGGGGCCAACGCGTGACGATTATCAATAAATCTATGGAGCTTATTGAGCTGATGGATGGAAGGCCCCATCATTTTATCTTACATCATACAGAGGAGCAAAGACAACGCTTTGCGCTGTTCAAGCATCGTACTTTCAATTACACTGATACCTTATATTTTTTGGACTTCTTCCAACGATATTATCGAAAGCATGAATCCCTAGAAGAGGCTTTTATCCGCAATATGAACCCTTCGGATGAGAACGTAAAAAATGGACTCATAGGATTTCATGAAGCCTTCTTTGATCATGAGGATGCACCACGCCGAACCAAAAAGCACGTGGCTACTCCAGCACGAAAATCTCGATGCAAGCGACTCAATATGTTTCTGCGTTGGATGGTACGCCAAGATCAATGCGGAGTAGATTTTGGAATATGGAAAAAGATACGTCCAGACCAATTATTAATGCCTTTGGATGTGCACGTAGAACGAGTGGCAAGAAAGTTTGAACTAATAGAGAGAAAGCAGAATGATTTTTTGACTGTCGAAGAACTGACGCGGAGACTAAAACAGTTTGACCCTAAAGATCCAGTCAAGTATGATTTTGCACTGTTTAGTATTGGAGTATTGGAAAAAAATAAGGGTGCATAAAATTGAATTTATACACCCTCCAAACGTTTTCATTGTTTTTCTATTTCTTCTCGAATCGTATCTCTTGTATCAGATAAGAATCGCTTGTACTTTTCATGTATACATAAACTCTAAATATCGAATCATTAGTATTAAGATCCCCTATAAAGTATTTACTATCCTGTCCTTTAGACGTTCCGTCATGCATAACTTGAAACGACTTAGGATTATAGTCTTCAAAAAAAGATTTGATGGCAGCCTTTGCTTCGTTCTTTTCTAACATATCTTCTAAGTCAAGAATGCAGATTTCTACAGACTCGTCAAAGTATTTAGATAAAGTTTCAATATCTCCTTTTCCTATGGCTTTCGTTATTTCTGACTCATAGTCAGCTGTGAAAGCTAGCATTGGAAGCGCAAATATTATGGCTATCAATAAATTTCTCATAATTTAAATTTACTAATTTATACCCAGCAGAAAAAAATCATTTGAGTATGATACAAGTTAGAAATTCGAATTTAGTGCCAATTTGTAGATTTATATACTTTTATATATGATTATAAATTTAGATATAAATATCGACAAACTCAAAACCCCTACATTCACTATGTTATATGAAATAACGTGCAAGTGTTTTAGGGCGTTCCTTAATTACAAAATATTTAACATATAGAGCAACCTTGTTATTGTTCATTTGTTGTTTATGCTCAAAACAAAATCGTTAAAAATCATTCATTATCATTAAAAACTTTCAAAATCATGAAAAAACTATTTTATTTAATACCATTTCTTGTATTAAGCATGGCTATTTCTTCTTGCAGCAAAGCTCCTGAAGGCAAGAAAGCTGTTACTGAGGCAGCAAAAGGTGTTGCGGCAACTGCAACTGCAGCTGCGACTACCTACAATGTAGATGCTAACAGTTCAGTTACGTGGACAGGGTCAAAGCCAGGTGGAAAGCACATGGGTAAATTTATGGTCTCAAAAGGAATGTTAAAGGTAAATGAAGGCAATATTGAGGCAGGAAACTTTACAATTGACATGGCTTCAAATCAAGTGATCGACCTGAAAGCAGGTGAAGGAAAAGAAAAATTAGAAGGCCACCTTGGTGCTGGAGACTTTTTCGAAACTGCTAAGTATCCTACAGGAACCTTTACAGTAACTAAAAGCGAAAAGGTAATGGGCAACGCCAATGTAACACACAAATTGACGGGTGACCTTAAATTGAAAGATAAAGTACACAGTGTTACTTTCGATGCAAATGTAGCTGTTGGTGCAGGCAAAGTATCTGCAGTAACTCCTTCTTTCACGATAAACCGTACCAACTGGGGTATCAATTATAGCTCAGGTATTATCAATACAGCTAAGGACAAAATTATTAACGATGATGTAGCGATTGTTATTAACCTAACAGCGTCTAAGTCATAAGTTCCTTGTTTTTTCAAATCAAAAAGCCTGGGTAGTAAAAACTGTCCAGGCTTTTTTATTGTGTCTCCTTTAGTCTATCTTGGAGGCACACTAAAAGTTATAAATGGTCTCAGGTATAGTGATAAAATCTACAGGAGTTTGGTATGATGTCCGATTGGAAGATGGACAGATTTTGCCTTGCAGAATTGTAGGTAAGTTTCGCATTGACAAGCTCAAACTCACCAATCCTGTAGCCGTGGGAGACAAAGTGTCAGTCAATATCATAAAGGAAGAGACTAAGGTAGGAAACATAGTCAAAATCGCACATCGTAAAAACTATGTTGTGCGCCAATCACCCCGTAAAAAACATCTCCTGCATTTACTTTCGGCCAATATAGACCAAGCCATTTTGGTAATCACCATAGTCAATCCAAGTTTGAAGCAAGGTTTTATAGATCGCTTTTTAATGATGACCGAGCCTCAAGATATACCGGTCACTATCATAGTCAATAAGTCTGATTTGATTACGGAAGAAGACATGGCATTATTTGAGTACATCAAGGCGGTGTATGAGAATATCGGCTATCCCACTTTGCTTACCTCTGCCATCGACAATCACGGTATCGACGATTTGCGCAAACTGCTCAAAGACAAAACAACTATGGTTTGTGGTCAGTCTGGAGTAGGGAAGTCGACCTTGGTCAATGCCATCGATGCAGATATTGATACACGCATTGGCGACATTTCGGACTACACAGGCAAGGGCCAGCATACGACCACTTTCGCGGAGATGTTTTCACTTTCATTCGGAGGTCAGCTCATAGATACCCCTGGCATCAAATCGCTTTCCTTCAACAATTTGGAACCCATGGACGTCGCGCATAATTTTCGCGAACTTTTCGAGCTTAGTGCAGACTGCAAGTTTGGCGACTGCACCCATCGCGAAGAACCTAAGTGCGCCGTCAAGGCAGCACTCACTGAAGGCAGCATCAGCGAATACAGATACCGCAGTTATCTCAACATCCTAGATGGTATCGAAGATCAGAATTATTGGGAACGTCACAAGGATATGTAATATCAATTGGAATTTTATGA